>NC_014248.1:4780000-5080000 GCF_000196515.1 'Nostoc azollae' 0708 | reverse complement strand
GACTTATATCTGTAATTGATACTGATATATTACCGAACTATGGTATCGACCAGATTGAATATGTTCCTAATTATACAGAGTCGTCTTCTTTGATTGATGAGGGTATTACAGTAACAGATGTTATAGAAAAAGCAGACAAAATTCAAAACTATCCACAGTCATCAGATATAGAGGAACAGCAATTATCTCTAGCATATATTGATGACGAAAAGATTACTAATGAGAACCATCCCCTGACTTTACTTGATAAGTAAGAAGAGAAGTGTGACAATATATTTCATATATTATCAAGATTAACACCAGAAGAAATTGCTCAATCTCATGCAGTGTTCTAGATGCAAAAACCCTATCAAATGAAACAGGCTTAAGTTCTCGTTTAGCAAGTTAAAAATTAAATGATTCAGAGATTAGATGCTGATGGTGAGGAATTATTTTTACAAGCATATACTTTCTGTAAACAAAATACATTTGATACTACAATAGTCAAATTAATCCAACTTTATTCAGGATTACCAGGACAGACACGGTTACTTCTGCAACATCTCAAATCTTGGACTGACGAGTACGGGGAACCACCAGTTAATTCCCAACCTCAGACAACTATAGTCGAGTTGAAAAAACTATTTGGGAGTATTGAAGAGCGCTGTCAAGAACTTGCAGCAGGGACGTTGCAAGGTAAACAAGAAGTAGAACTATTAATTGAAATTGAAGAATTCAGAGAAGGTTTAGCTTTTTTTTGATCAAACTATCAAAAATATAGGTGAAAATCCCAATATGGGGTTAGCCTCTGACGAATCAACATTTACTACCTCTGTGGAGTTCCTATTACCATGTTTAGTACCAAAAACCTTAAATTGGAAAAGATTGACCTCCAAAATTTGTTTTCTTTTATAGATAAATGTATGTTTTTACTCTTCTTTCATGACTTCACTTCCGTAGTAACCGATTCTGACAGTTAAAGGTGCGGAATGTGGGATAAAATATAAGTTTATCTGACGGTTAAAAATTCTTTCATGACATGGACTGCCATCCACGCCGAAATACATTGTACTATCCGCGCCCGTCATTTATTTGCACGTAACCAAAAGTTATTAGTCGCGGTTTCTGGTGGACAAGATTCTTTGTGCTTAATTAAACTATTATTGGATTTACAACCAAAATGGAAGTGGAGTTTAGCTATAGCTCATTGTGATCATTGCTGGCGTGAAGATTCCCAAGCTAATGCTCACCATGTGGAAAATTTAGCACACAATTGGCATACACCTTTTTATTTAGAAACCGCTACAAATCCAGTTAAGAATGAAGCCTCAGCCAGAAATTGGCGTTATCAAGCTTTAACAAAGATTGCCGAAGTTCATAATTATCAATATATTGTCACTGGACACACTGCAAGCGATCGCGCGGAAACTCTACTCTACAACTTGATGCGCGGTACTGGTGCTGACGGTTTACAAGCTTTAACTTGGCAACGTCCACTAAATGAGAATATTATCCTCGTACGTCCATTGTTAGAAGTTACCCGTTCCCAAACGGAGCAGTTTTGTCAAGAATTTAATTTACCAATTTGGCAAGATTCCACCAATCAAAATTTACAATATGCACGAAATCGCATTCGTCAAGAATTAATCCCATATTTAAAAGAAAATTTTAACCCCCAGGTAGAATCAAATTTGGCTCAAACTGCCGAACTCCTGCTTGCAGAGGTAGAGTATTTAGAACAAACAGCCCATCAATTGCGGTTGGAAGCGTCAGAAAAGGGTGAGAATGATATTTTACAACTAAATCGTCCCATCTTAAAAAGAGTACCCCTAGCCTTGCAACGTAGGGTAATGCGTCAGGTATTACAAAAAATATTACCTGATGCTCCCAACTTTGAACATATTGAGAAGTTAAGGGTTTTAATTACAGCCCCCAATCGTTCCCAAACCGATCCGTTTCCTGGAGGTGCGATCGCTCAAGTACAAGGTGACTGGATTTTCATAAGTTAATAAAAAAGAAGGATTTTAATCCTTCCTTTTTACTAAGAAACTAATACATCCGGCATATTCATCAAACTTTGAATGGTTTGACGCATTTCGCTAATAGTCTGACGTTGAGAATCACCAACCTCTTCAACATGAGTTAAAGAGTCTGAGATCGTGTGCAGCTTATCCCGCAAACTATCCAAGCAATCTTGAATAGGTTGTAGTGCTTGTTGATATAAATTTACCCTACCCCAGCATTCAGCAGTTGCCGTTTGCAAGTTGAGTAGTTGTTCTTCCATTGATTTGAGTTCTTGATCCTTGGACTCTAGCTCCTGAGTTTGATGATCAATTTCCCCCTGCTTAATCTCAATATCAGCACTTAGCTGTTGAATCTCATTTTCCAGCTTTTGCAATTCGTGGAAATTGTGTTGTCGTTGGTTATCAATTTGGGAAACAATTGAATCTAAATTAATCGTGTTATTACCTGGAGAGTCGATAACAAAGTGTCCTTGTCGTTGCAGCAGTATCTTTTGGTGCTGTTTAAAAGTTTGCTCCTGCCTGAGTAAATTATTGCGTTGAGGTCTTAAACTTTTATTGAGCATCCGATAGAGGTCTTTTTCTTCAGCTAGTTCTAATTCTAAATTTTTTAGTTCTTCTCCAGACACTTGTTGTATGTTTGCTTCTAAGTCTTTTATACCTTGTTCTTTGCAATTTAGCTCTTGTTCTTGGTCTTGAACGAAACTAGAATCAATTTCCAGTTTATCGTGCAAGTCTTGAACTATTTTTTGTAGTTCTTCCAGGGAAAGGTTCTCCAAAACTTCTACATCAACTTGCTGGCCAAAAAGCAGATTGTCAGCCATTGCTACCAAAGCCTGGGTTTGTTGGTATAAATCTTGTTGAGTTCCCAACTGTTCTTTAAGTATATCAGACAACCCTTGTTTGTTTTTAAGTGTTGCTGTAGTTAGTTGTAACTCGGCTATTTGTTGGTGTAGAGAATTTTGGAACTGTTGAAATTCGGTTTGGTGATCGCGCCAAGATTGCGACAGTTGTTCAACTTCACCTTGTTGTTGTTGAGCTAAAGACTGTTGCTGCTCCAGTTGTTGCCAATGTGGGTTGAGAGTAGCTTGCTGTTGTTCTAGGAGTTCAAAAGCAAAATTGAGGTTTTCCCGCAATGCAACAGTGGAACCAACACCACCAGACAAGCGATTGAGTAAATCAGTAATTGCCTTAGTTTGCGCCTCATCCACAACCGTGCCTTGGGGGGAATATGCTTGGAGGTCATCTAAACGACGCTGTTCTCCCCGCAAATGCTCCCAAGCACCTTCTAGTTCCTGACGATTGCGTTCAACTTCAGTCCGGAGCTGTTCAATTTGCTCACGGGATGATTTCACTTCCTGCTTTTGTTTTTCTAAATCTTGTACCTCATGTTCCAGGTGTTGCAGTTCTTCCCAGCGCGATTCCATCTCCATTTCTCGGCGATTTAGCTCTTGGACTTGAAACATTAGCGATTGCTTCCACTGGTCAATCTCATCTTCTTTCAGCTTAAATTTTTCCATTTGGCGGGAAAAATTCTGCAAAATATTTACTAGCGGACGACCTGCTTCCTGAATTCGCTTTACTTGACGATTCGGACTCAGTTCCACCAGTACCAGTGCGCCATCATTTAATTTACTGGCTTCTTCAGCCCCAATAGTTTCTTCCGATACAGTACTCCAATTCTGGTCGCTGCGTTGACAAGCTAGTAGTTTGAGTTCTGTTTTAGAACCACCACCGAGTAAACCGCCCTTCTGCTTTTGTACTTCTGCTAGATACAGCACACCGCTAGTCCTTTTGATGCACTTTATGTCCGTGTTTTAGGATATACCTTAGATTATTCTGTTAACTTATCTTATTTATGCTAAGTTTAGCAGCACAAGATAGACAAAACTATTTATGGAACTGATATCTCATATCTTGATATATCTTGATATATGGTAGATGCGCTCTGGGCGGAACTTTTATGTCCTGTATACATAATAGTGACTACGGCTACCGTGTGAACACTATTTTCGTCAAAAATCCATTACAAAATAATCATACTTGGTTACTAAAACTGCTGGCATAGATAATCATCCTGCCATTCTACTGGAAATATGGAAAACCTGAATTTAAGTAGGGTGCGGTGTGTGGGGGTATCCCCATCAATAAGTTGAAGAGCCACTGCGTTGGCAGGGTCTGCCCGCTGAAATCTAGTGGCGTGGGCTTTCAACCACTTGGGTATCGAGCAGGGTGTTGATTTAATCAAATAATTTTTTATTAGCCCAATACACCCTGCACCTTAACCCCTGCACCCTAATTTTGGTAACAATTAATCAAGTAATCTCTCTGGAAAGTCAAGGAGGGTTTTTTAGCTAAATGCAGGGGAATTTAAAGGAGATGGATATTTGCAGTATTCTACAACTGATTTCCTTAGGACAAAGAACAGGGCAGTTGTGGGTGGAAGCGCACAGCTCTTATCAGAGGCATAAACCTAGTCCAGAAGAAGGTATCAAGGATCATCCTGTGGGGGAAAGTAAACCACAGTCTTGGTTCGTATTTTTTCTAAACGGGCAAATAGTTTATTGTCAAGCTGGTGAAAGTAGTTTATACCGAATTGACGATTATTTGCGTCACTACCAAGTTGAACAACCGCGTAATAAAACGCAGCTTGCGAACTTAGAATCAATGATTTCTCTGGAGTATGGTTACATTTGGTCACTCTTGGAACAGAATATAATCACTCCAAAAGTAGCCCGGAATATTATTCACGGCTTGGTGCATGAGACACTATTTGATTTACTGAGTTTACACCAAGGTAGTTTCATTTTTGATTTAGGTGCAGCACTTGTCCCAGAACTAACTAACTTGGAGATTACGGTTTTGGTGACAAAAATTACCAATTAAGTGCAAAAACGGAAGCACATGTATCCACATATAGAATCACCAGAACAGTTACTAGTTCTGGCAGACACCACCAGACTCAACGACGCACTACTAGCATCAAAAGTGAATAAATTACAACATTGGGCTGATGGTAAAACAACTTTGCGCCAATTGGCTCGTTATGTGAATCGTGATATTTTAACCGTTGCCAAAGCAATATATCCTTACGTACAATAGGGATGGCTACAATTAGTATATTATGTGACTTCAGGTGCTAATAATCAACTACCAAACTGGCAGCAGGTAGATAAACACAAAGGACGGGTAGTATGCATTGAAGATGCAATCACCATCTGTGAAATAGTAGAGTCAATCTTAAAACCACAGGGGTATGAAGCAATTTCGATCACCAAACCTTTAGAAGCCCTCAGCCTCGTTTTTCAACTCAAGCCAGATTTAATTTTATGCGACATTGCCATGCCAGAATTAGATGGATATGAAATATGTTCCATACTGTGACATTCTACAGCATTTCGTCTTTTACCAATTATCATGCTGACAGGGAAAGAAGGATTTATCGATTGCGTCAGAGCCAGGATGGTTGGGGCTACAGATTATTTAACCAAGCCATTTGCAGACACTGAATTACTGATGCTTGTGGAAAAATATATCAACATAGATTCGGCTGTGGGAAAATAAACAGAATACAAGACTTGTGGATTTGCTCAAAGATAGGGTAAAAAATGTTATCACAGAATCAGCCAACACTAGCAAAACTGCCATACTCAGTAAACTAGTGAAGCAGTATAAATAATTTATACAATAAATCGCTTGTATAGACAATTGGGGAAAATTCCAGAGAAAGAAAGTATAAAGCAGGAGGTAGATAGGGATTTATGAGTACAGTTCTGATTGTTGAAGACAGTATCGCCCAAAGGGAGATGATTACAGACCTCCTTAAAGCTAGTGGTCTAACTGTTACCCATGCTGGGGATGGAGTAGAAGCTTTAGAAGCAATTCAAAGCACACCTCCCGATTTAGTAGTTTTAGATATTGTCATGCCCCGGATGAACGGCTACGAACTTTGTCGGCGTTTAAAGTCCGATCCCAAGACCCAAAATGTCCCTGTCGTCATGTGTTCATCCAAAGGTGAAGAATTTGATCGCTATTGGGGTATGAAACAGGGAGCCGACGCTTACATAGCCAAACCGTTTCAACCAACTGAATTGGTAGGAACAGTCAAACAACTGCTGCGAGGATAAGGATGAAAAGAACATGGTTAGCAAACCCGACTTTTTAAGTGGTAGTGGTCAAGACCAATTTCGCCCGGAATTACAACTAGAAAGTCCTGAAGGGGAGTTACATTTAAGATTTTACATTCCCTCGCATCAGGAATTTGCATTGCAAGCAACTGGCATCCGGGAAGTAATAGAACTTAGTCCTGATCGCATCACCCCAATTCCTAACGCTTCTCCACTGCTTTTAGGCACTCTTAATTTGCGAGGGCGATTAATTTGGGTGGCAGATTTGGGTCAATTTCTAGGGGATGCAACTCCCTTAAACACAGATAAATCTGAGATACCAGTAATTGCTATTGAAGATCAAGACATAATAGTAGGCTTAGGGGTCGAGCAAATCTGTGGTATGGGCTGGCTAGATGCACAATCTTTGATGCCGCCAAATAACATCCCAGATACTATGGCTCCCTTTTTACGTGGAGAATGGTTAGATACTAACAATAATAAGTATCTGCGACTAATAGATCAAACGGCAATTTTGCGAAGTGCTAGGTGGGCAGGATGAAGTCGGGAGGGTGGAAATGGCAACAACAAATATAGATGATCAAAATTCTAAATATCAGCAGGCAGTAACAGCGTATACACAAGGAGATTATGAGGTTGCGGCTACTTTAGTGGACCAAGCGGTAAATAATCTACCAGATGATCCTAATTCTCATCTGTTGCGGGGTCATATATACTATGTTTTGCAGCATTTTGAAACAGCAAAAGCCGAATATGAGCAGGTGTTTCATTTAACAGATGATGAAGGAATTATTGGTTCTGCCACTGGTTATCTTGAAAATATCAATCTATATCTACAATCTTTGCGTGAAGACGCAGCAGAAATAGAGTTCGAACAACTAATAAATTCTGAGAAAGTATCAAACGGGCTGGTAACTGATGAAGGAGAATTACTAGATTTAGGAGTTGATATAGACTTGGATAACTCCAGTTTTAATCTAAAATCTTTTGGTGATTATGAAGTATCTGAAGAAGCTCTCGAAGATATATCTGTGAGTAATCCGTTTGATAGTTCATTAGACAGTCTTAACTTTGATCGAATATCCAGTAACACAGTAGATTTTGGTAATGATCCTTTTGCTTTAGATCAACCATTTACTGAACTACAAGCAAGTAGCAGTGGCAGTGAAGCATTAGGAGAATTGGAATTATCTCCTGTCTGCCAAAAAAATAATCATTTCTCTGACCTTGATGGAAATTCTGATCAAGCGGATTCAGCCATGAATGATGTTCAAATGAACTCAGATTTTGGAGATATTAATTTATCAGATGACTATAACGCTTCATCGCTGGCTGAATCATTCAGGCAACCAGAAGATTCATCAGAATTTGAGAATATAAATATGGGGAATTTGGGCTTCTCCAGCAATAGTCAGAAAAGTCTTCATGTCATCATTGATGAACAAGAACTCCATGATGATTTCACTAGAGAAGATTTTATAGACATCAGTGACGAGACTTCTTTGAGTAGTGCAGACAGTTGGTTACAAAAAATTCCAGAGGAACTAAACAATAACTCAGCTTCTAACTTTAATAATCAAGTATCTTCATCTTTAAATAACAATTCTGATCATACCGATCAGCAGGCTAATTCAGATGGGAAACAAAATCAACATAACTTTGATGATGATAGTTTCGATTTAGAAGCATTTGAGTCTGCCTTTGGCTCAGAAAGCTTTGCTAGTGATGAAGATAATAACCGTTTGCAGGGAGAAACTCCACAAAATATTCAGTTTTTGGATGATTTTAACGAATTTGATCATTTAGGCAGTATTCCTAGCTTTGATCTCAGTGCAGATTCTAACTACAATGATATAGAGTTATTGTCAGACACCAGGGAAAATAGAGTTAGTAAAACCTGCGGTAGCAGTAGTTTTACTGATAATGCTTCACTGAATAACGTCGTTGACCGTGATGAAGAATTATTCACAATTACTGGAGCGCAAGAAGCAGTTCCTGTTTTTACAGAAACAGATGCTTCTAAACTAGAACCAACTGTCAATATAGATCAAGGCTTGTTTGGATTTTTTGAGAATGCGTCTCTAGAGAAGAAGCAATGGTATATCGCTGGCACAGTGGGGCTAACCTCAGCCGTGGTAGCAGCTTTGATTAGCTTTGGCGCTACAGAATTTTCAGAACCCTCACAACGGGAATCGGTGCGGAATACAGGTTGGGCAATGGCTTTGGCCGCAGGAGTAGCTGGTGGTATGACCGCTGGCTTTATGGGTAATCTCGCACTTAAGCAAATTCGGCGCACTACTAAAGATTTACAAGCTCAGTTTGATGCTGTCCGAGAGGGAAATCTCAATGTTCAAGCCACAGTTTACTCAGAAGATGAATTAGGCTACTTATCCACGAGTTTCAACGATATGGCGCGGGTAATTTTCACAACTACCAATGAAGCGCAACGCAAGGCGGTGGAACAAGAGGAAGCAAAAGAAAACTTGCAACGCCAAGTTATCCGCCTCTTAGACGACGTAGAAGGCGCGGCTAGAGGAGATTTAACAGTTCAAGCTGAGGTGACAGCAGACGTACTAGGTGCTGTTGCGGATGCCTTTAACCTGACAATTCAAAACTTGCGGGATATTGTGCAGCAGGTGAAAGTAGCTGCACGAGAAGTAACCAAAGGCTCGACTAATTCAGAAACTTTTGCTAGAGCATTATCTGGGGATGCTTTGCGTCAAGCAGAAGAGTTAGCAGTGACGTTGAATTCCGTACAGGTAATGACCGAATCTATTCAACGCGTAGCAGTAGCGGCAAAAGAAGCAGAAACTGTAGCTCGTGATGCCAGTGCGATCGCTCTCAAAGGAGGAGAAGCAGTAGAAAATACAGTGGCGGGGATTTTGGAAATTCGGGAAACAGTGGCAGAAACTACCCGCAAAGTGAAGCGATTAGCAGAATCTTCTCAAGAAATTAACTCTATCGTCGCCTTGGTATCCCAGATTGCTTCTAGAACCAACTTATTGGCGCTCAATGCCAGTATTGAGGCAGCAAGAGCAGGAGAAGCGGGAAGAGGATTTGCGATTGTAGCCGATGAAGTCCGCCAATTAGCTGATAAATCTGCCAAATCTTTAAAAGAAATCGAACAAATCGTGATGCAAATCCAGAGTGAAACTAGCTCTGTAATGACAGCGATGGAAGAAGGTACACAACAAGTAATTAAAGGAACAAAACTAGCAGAAGAAGCCAAGCGAGCGCTAGAAAACATTATCCAAGTAGCTGATCATATTGATAGTCTAGTACGCTCAATTACCAGCGATACTGTAGAACAAACCGAAACCTCTCTTGCTGTCGCTCAGGTCATGCAATCAGTGGAACTCACAGCCCAAGAAACATCCCAAGAAGCACAGCGAGTCTCAGCCGCTTTACAACACCTGGTGGGAGTATCCCGCGACTTGATTGCTTCCGTAGAACGCTTCCGGGTGGAAACCATTGAATCTAAATAAAGGAATAAGGATGAAGTATAAAATATATTTGTGCTTCACCTTGCTCCTACCCTGACATAAGCCTTTGGGCTACTTAAGAATCCCTTTACCTTGAGGTTGGGGAGTGTCAATCATCCTTTATTCTTCATCCTTGTTTATGCAGCCGGAACAACAACAACGGATTTTGGGTTACTTTATTGAAGAAGCTAGAGAACACCTGAATACAATCGAACAGGGGTTACTGAAGCTACAAGATACCCTCAACGACCCAGAAATGATCAACGAAGTCTTCCGGGCTGCTCACTCCATTAAAGGAGGGGCAGCTATGCTGGGCCTAAACAGTATCCAGCAGACATCTCACCGTTTGGAAGATTATTTTAAAGTTCTCAAAGAGCATCCAGTTCAGGTTGACCAAAAGCTAGAGTCTTTGTTTCTTGGTGTCTCTGATACTTTAAAAGCGTTGTTAGATCATGTGGGTAGTCCGTTTGGTTTGTCAGAAGAAACGGCTAATACTTTGATGTTAGAAACTGAACCATTCTTGGAGGGACTAAATCAACATTTAGAACTACTGCTTGAACAATCAGGAGCAACTACCACCCCCATTGCTGCAAATGCACCCATACAAGCACCAAAACAGGATTTAGTACCTCAACAAGAGCCAGCAAAAGCTGTAGTAGCTAGTGAACAGTGGTCAGAGTTTCACTCTCATGTACTAAAGTCCTTGCGGGAGATATTGCAACTGTTTAAGGAAGGTAACACATCTTCATCACGGGATAATTTAAAGGAATGCTGTCACAAGTTAGTTAAACTTGGTGAGACAATGAATTTGTCCAATTGGTGCAAATTGTCTCAAGCAGCTGCCAATGCGATAGCCAATCCTGATAATACTTATTTGACCTTAGCTAAAATAGTTATTACCGAAATTAAACAAGCCCAAGAATTAGTTATTCAAGGTAGAGAAGCAGAAATAACCATTTGTCAGGAATTAGAAGCACTGGAACTAATTCCCGAACTTGAGTGGCCAGATGAACTAAAACTTGATTGGGTTGAAGACCAACCAACAGTCACAGGAGTTGCAAATATACTAGAAAAACATACAGATAATGTACTGCTGCCAGAAATAGCACTAACTGAAACAGATATAACTTCTGTGAGTGCCACTTCCTTATTCACTGATCAAAACGACATATTCAATCTAAATAGCAATGCTCCTGACCATAATGGACTAGAGGTAGGAACTGCTGAATTGGGTGCCCTAGCAGACTTGTTTGAAGGTGAGACTCCTGATTTAGAAGAACATTGGCAAAATGAAGAAAACATAGAAACTACCATTCATCAAATAGGAAGTAATAACACTGGATTTGAATATGCTGATGCCGATTTAGCTGATTTACTTTCACCATTAGATAATGACACTAACAATGATCAGCGACAAAGCCCCACTAATATCACAGAAGACCTATTCTTTGGAGAACTCTTTTCAGAACTAGAGAATACAGAACATAGTGATATTGCCATTACTCATACAAATTTAGAATTTTCCCTAGCTAATATTGATAATGAAGAATTGACGATAAATGAGCCAGAAGAGTCACAATCTTCAGAAGAAATTGGCTTAACAAGTATCAATACGACGGATGAATTAGTGGAAAGTCTCTGGGGATTAACACCAGATGATGACGAATCTCCTTGTTCAGAGGAACTCACACCACCAGAATCCGTAGTCACTACCAGCAGTTTTGAAGAATTTTCAGCCACTAACAAGATCGATTCACCAGAGGAAATAACTGTAGCTGGTGAACCCACATCAGAACAGCATCAGCTTCAACTAGAAAACTTGTTTTCAGATAATTTGCTGGGCGAAATAGAACCCGTTATTCAAGCAGATTTATCAATAGAAACAACCGAAGATTTAGAAATTGGTGATATAAATATATTTTCTTTACCAGAAACATCAACAGCAGAAATTTCACAAGCTGAAAATGATTTTGACTTCTTGAATCCGACAGATACAGCAGCAATATTAGGAGTCAATGCTGGAGTCGGACAAGATGTAGTGAGGGAATTAGAAGAAGATATATTTGCATCATTTGGAGAAACTTTAGGTGATACTCAACAGCCACTTTCTAACCTGAATTACTTGGAAGACTTTGATTGTACTGCACAGGAGCAAGAAAAATTAGGGGATTTGGGATTGGTATCAGAGCCAGATAATAATATATTTTCTGACTGGTCAGATTCCCAATATACTTTTAGCATTGTTGATGATGGTGAATTGTATTTACCAGAAATGTATAGCTTCTCTCCTGAGCCAGAAACTCTGGATTTTAGTCCAGAATTTACTAAACAATTTTCCGAAACAAATGCTGAACTGGAACTAGATATTTTTGCTGGTTTTGATGACAATAAAGAGAATGTATTAGTCTCCCTAGAGAATATAAGTATAAGCCAAAGTTCCTCAACACTTGCTCGCCAGGAAAATACAAAGATTAATACTGCTCATAATTTCAATATTCTCAATTTGAGTGTCGCGACACAGCCAGAGGCACAAGAGGAAGAAGTCAACGAAACTTTGGTACAAGACATCAATACTGCCTCCTGGGATGCTACTTTCTTAGAATTGGGGCTAGAAAACGAAATTACAGATGATTTATCTGATCAGTTTCTGGTAAACCTTGAACAAGCAAATCATGAAGAACTAGAGGCAGAAACTACAGCAGTAGCTAATCCAGAAAATCAGGTTCATATCCAGGATGAATTTGCTGATTTAGAAACATTATTAGATTTAGAGGAAGAAATAGATTTATCCCCTAATGTCGATTCCATGCCAGATGTGGATTTTGCGGCTTTAGAAGCATTGCTGAATACAGATGATGCCCAAGCAACACAAACGCCTAAAACAGCACCGATAGTCAGTCAACCAACAGTCTCCAAAGCTCAGAATGCTTTTGTGGACTCAGAAATATCCGATGAATTTAGGAACTTAGAGAAATTGCTGGCTGAAGTCAATCAAACCATTGCAGCTCAAGGCAGAACTACAAAATCTACTGCCAGTAAAACACCACGTCCCACTACTCGTCGGCTCAGAGAAGAAGGCATGAAAATTCCAGTTAAACAACTGGATGAGATGAGTAACTTAGTTGGAGAGTTGGTGGTAAATCGTAACACCTTAGAGCAGGATCATGAACGTCTGCGACAGTCATTGGATAACTTGCTGATTCAAGTACAGCATCTTTCAGATGTGGGTGGAAGAATGCAGGAGTTATACGAGCGATCACTCCTAGAAGCTTCTCTGTTAAGCAGCCGCAGATCCAGAGACTATGGACAGTCTAGCAATGCTAATAATGACAGAGGGTTTAGCGAACTGGAAATGGATCAATTTACCCTTTTCCATACCCTCTCCCAAGAAACAATAGAATACATTGTCCGACTGCGGGAGTCAGCCAGCGACATTGACTTTGTCACCGAAGAAACTGAGCGTGTAGCACGGCAGTTCCGCCAAGTCACCACCCAGCTACAAGAAAGACTAACCAAAGCGCGAATGGTGCCTTTTGCTCAAGCCATTGATCGCTTGCGTCGAGGAGTGCGGGATAACGGTATCAAGTATGGAAAACAAGTAGAGTTGGTAACAGAAGGGGCAGATACATTAATTGACAAGATGATTTTGGATCATCTGACCGATCCACTCACTCATATGCTCAACAATGCGATCGCTCACGGTATTGAAACAACAGAAGTCCGCAAAGCAGCAGGTAAACTACCTCTGGGCATCATTACCATCCGTGCTTTCCACCAAGGCAACCAAACAGTTATTTCCGTGACCGATGATGGTGCTGGTATTGATCACCATAACGTCAAACTCAAAGCAATTCAAAAAGAGATCATCACACCAGAAGAAGCGCAAAATATGACCCGCCAAGACTTATATGAACTTTTGTTCCTGCCCAGTTTCAGCACCGCCGATGAAATTGATGATATCAAAGGCCGGGGTGTGGGCATGAACGTAGTTGAAAACGATATTAACGAAATTCGCGGCACAGTTAGCACAGATTCTGTACTAGGTAAAGGAACCACCTTCACTATTCGTCTACCACTCACCCTGAGTATCTGCAAAGCTCTCTGCTGCATATCCGATAAATCCAGAATTGCCTTCCCAATGGACGGCGTAGAAGACACAGTAGATATACCCATCACAGATATTCACAAAGATATTGATGGACAATCATTTATTTACTGGCGGGATACAGTTCTACCATTCCGACCTTTACAGGAAATTTTAGCCTTCAATCGCCAGATCAGTCGTGCCAGTATCTACAGCAGTACGCGAGATGATGACATGCTTTCTGTCGTGATCTTGCGGTCAGGTAATTCAATGGTTGCCCTCCAAATAGACCAAGTTCTCAGCGAGCAAGAAATAGTTATTAAACAATTTGAAGGGCCAGCACCCAAACCCAGTGGTGTAGCCGGTGCTACCGTTCTCGGTGATGGTCGCATTATGCCCATTGCCGACGTTTTAGAAATCATCGACATCTTCCAAGGTAAGATGTCCAGACAAATTGGTGGCGGTTCTTGGCCGCGGAAAGCCCTTCCTCCTATGCTTGAAGCCCCAGAAGTAAAAATTGAACCCACAGTTCTAATAGTCGATGACTCAATCACTGTTCGAGAACTACTTTCCCTCACCTTCAACAAAGCAGGTTATCGCGTTGAACAAGCCCGTGATGGTCAAGAAGCCTGGGATAAACTACGTTCTGGTTTACCTTGCGATATCGTCTTCTGTGACATTGAAATGCCCAGATGTGATGGACTAGAATTGCTATCACGCATCCAAAAAGACACCACTCTCAATCATTTACCTATAGCCATGCTCACCTCACGAGGTGCAGATAAACATAGACAAATGGCCGTTCAATTGGGTGCTAGTGGTTACTTTACCAAACCCTATCTAGAAGAAGCACTACTAGAAGCAGCTTCCCGGATGCTGAAAGGGGAAAAACTGGTTATCGCTTAAGTAGGGACTGGGGACCGGGAAAAGTCCTCACTACCCAAAACCTAATTTATATTCTTGAGTAGTAGCCTAAAGATGGGGATATGGGGAAAATAGAGAATGCACTGCAATAATTTCTATAACTATGTCTAATTCTCAAACTCCTCTCACCTATCCCACCACCAAAAAAAGCAATCAAGTTGATAATTATCACGGTACTGTGGTTGTCGATCCTTACCGTGCTTTAGAAGATCCAGATTCGGAAGAAACAAAAGCCTGGGTTGACGCACAAAATCAAATTACTTTCACTTATCTAAACCAAATTCCAGCGCGAGAAAAAATTAAACAGCGTCTCACAAAATTATGGGATCATGAAAAGTATGGTATTCCCTTTAAAAAAGGTGAAAACTACTTTTATTTCAAAAATGACGGACTGCAAAACCAAAGTGTTCTCTATATTCTGCCCATTTTAGATGCAGAACCTAGAGTTTTACTAGACCCTAATCAACTTTCCGCAGACGGTACAGTTGCTCTTTTGGGAATTGAAATTAGTGAAAATGGTCAACTTTTAGCATATAGTTTATCTACCTGTGGTTCAGATTGGCAAGAATGGAAAGTTAGAGATATTCAAACAGGTGAAGACTTACAAGATCATTTAAAATGGGTGAAATTTTCTGGTGCTTCTTGGACTAATGACCATCAAGGTTTTTTCTACAGTCGTTATGATGAACCAAATGAAAAAACCAAATTAGAAGATGTTAATTATTACCACAAACTTTATTACCACAAACTTGGTACATCTCAATCAGAAGACATATTAATTTATCATCGTCCTGATGAAAAAGAATGGGGTTTTAGTGGAACTGTAACAGAAGATGGCAAATATCTGATTATTTCTGTTTGGCTAGGGACTGACTACAGAAACTTGGCTTTTTACAAAGATTTGACTAACCCTAATGCTGAGGTGGTCGAATTAATTAACCAATTTGAGGCAGATTATAGCTTTATTGATCATGATGATGGAGTTTTCTACTTTCGTACAGATTTAAATGCACCACGGGGTAGAGTTATTGCCATTGATACTCAAAATCAAGCGTCAGAAAATTGGTTAGAAATTATTCCCCAAGCCCCAGAAACATTAGAAAGTGTTGGCATTTTAAATAATCAATTTGTGGCTGATTATCTCCAAGATGCTCACAGCCAAATTAAAATATTTGATCTCACTGGTAACTTTATCCGCGAAGTAGAATTACCAGAACTCGCTTCTGCTAGAGGCTTTGGTGGTAAACGTTATGATACAGAAACATTTTATAGTTTCACCAGCTTTATTAGACCGGACACTATCTACCGCTACTACATGAAAACTGGTAAAAGTGAAATTTTCCGTCAGCCCAAGATAGATTTTAATCCTAATGATTATGAGACAAAACAAGTCTTTTATCAAAGTAAAGACGGTACACAAGTACCGATGTTTATCACTCACAAAGAAGGCATTGAATTAGATGGTAATAACCTAATTTATCTCTATGGATATGGCGGTTTTAATATTTCTTTGACTCCTAATTTTTCCGTAAGTTTGTTAGTGTGGCTGGAAATGGGGGGAGTTTATGCTGTACCTAATTTGCGCGGTGGTGGTGAATATGGAGAAGAATGGCATCAAGCGGGAATGAAGGAGAAAAAGCAGAATGTTTTTGATGATTTTATTGCTGCGGCTGAATGGTTAATTGCTAATAATTACACTCAACCTAAAAAACTGGCTATTGGTGGTGGTAGTAATGGTGGTTTGTTAGTGGGTGCTTGTATGACACAACGCCCTGATTTATTTGCTGCTGCTTTACCCGCAGTGGGTGTAATGGATATGTTGCGTTTCCATCAATTTACTATTGGTTGGGCTTGGATAGCTGAATATGGTTCTTCGGAAAATGCGGAGGAGTTTAAAACTCTTTATGCTTATTCACCGTTGCATAATTTGCAGATGGGGACAGCTTATCCTAGTACTTTAATTACTACGGCTGATCATGATGATAGGGTAGTTCCTGCCCATAGTTTTAAGTTTGCGGCAGCTTTGCAAGAATGTCATGTTGGTAATGCACCGGTGTTGATTAGAATTGAAACGAAAGCTGGACATGGTGCAGGTAAACCGACGGCGAAAATTATTGAGGAAGCGGCGGATAAGTGGGCGTTTTTGGTGCGGGTTTTGGGGGTTGAGTTTTAGGTTTTTTCGTTGTGTCTTTGTGGTTGGAGAACAAGATAACCTGTAACTAATTCAATCACTTTCATTGTCGTTCCCACTATGAGCGGAACATGATGCTCATTTAGTTCTACATATTTATATTATGTAGCGGTGAGTGTCATAATTTATCTGTTGTTGCTTGGGGTGGCTAGATATTTTAGTCAATTTAATTAAGAGGAATTAAGTTATACCAATTCTCTATGAGGCTGCACAGAATAAAGCTTGGTGAAACAGAGCTTCAAGGATGAAATCATAACTGGTCAAAGAGGATATGACCTCAGAAGATAATTGAGCTAATTCATGTTGAACTCCTTGACGCAATTGGTCGAGATGTGAGAAACTTTCACCTTTGAACTGACGTTTAATAAACTGCCATAATCGCTCCATGGGGTTAAGTTGAGGAGAGTGAGATGGTTGAAAAATGGGAATAATATTTTTAGGGCAAGACAGTGCCAAAGCTTGGTGTGCAGAAGCTTGATCCATCTGCATTAATGCCATATCAGAACCTAATTCTTGAGATAGGACATCCAAGAATTTCTGAAAATTTTCACTGTTTAGATGAGGATATTCCTGACAAAAATGCCATCCAGAGGTGGGTTCAACAACTCCATAAAGCCAAAATGCTTTTCGTGGCCACTGCACCCTCACTACAGGTTTAACACCACGAGCCGTAATCACTCACTCGTCCAGTTTCGGTCTTCAAACCTAATCTGGTTTCGTCCTGGCACAGGTAACTCAGTCGTTTTCCCCCACCCAATAGTTTCTCTAAAGCTACCAAGGCAAGGGGGATGTTTTCTTAAAAAGGTTTATAGCTTGCTCATCTTGTGATGAGCTGATGGGTCGAGGTACTTTCAATTTTGCCCCTAGTTTGTAGGGCACTAAACTGTAAACTGTCTTGTATTTGACTTGGACGTGCCATTCTTGCTCTAGCCATTCCACAATTTGCCTATAACTGCTAAACCTTTGGGGGGATTCTAACTTTGATATTAGTTGTGATAGCATTTCACCTTGTATTAAAGGAGTTGCCCCAGGCGCAGTTTTTACCTCTCAAAGAGAAGATAGTCCTCCTTTTCCATACCTTTGTAACCATCCTGTTATTGTTGACCCATCTCTGCCCAATCTTCGGCTCACTTCTTGATGCTGGGTTACTTGTTCTGTTTTTATCCACCACAGCATTTGTAAACGTTCTTTGTCTAATGCTGTCCGCGCATTTTTCAGGCTTTTTGACAAATACTCAGCACTTTCTTGAACTTCTAGATTGAAAGGGCGTGCCATTGCTTCCTCATGAGTCTTTATCTTCCATGTTCTTTATTCTACAGTTCTATCTACACTCATTTAGACTTGGTATTAAATGTAAATAGAAAAACCTAGTTCGTCTATCCTCTCAGACTCTATTCTACAACTGTAACTTTTTTTCGTGAATGGCTTATGAAGCTACGTTTTTATATGGTCTTACCTTTGTGTCTCAGTCTGATTCTGAGTGTTCATGCCGTTTTCTGGCAATTTTACCACTGCTGCCACACCAGTAGTTACATCTCTTTCTGCACTCTGTTTTACCCAAGGGGTGCAAAAAACGGTGTTGGAAAATGGCTTAACTGTACTCACCAAAGAAGTACATACTGCACCTAAGTGTGCAGGTTTGGTATAAGGTTGGTTCCCGCAATGAGGGAAAAGGAGAAAATGGGATTTCTCACCAACTTGAACATTTAATGTTTAAGGGTACTACTGACCGTCCGGTGCAATTTGGGTAGTCAGTTTAATGCTTTTACTACTTTTGATGAAACGGCTTATTTTGATGAAACGGCTTATTTTGGTACAGTGCAGTGAGATAAGTTAGAAGCACTGTTGACTCTGGAAAGCGATCGCATGAAAAATGCTTTAATAGACTCAGAGCAACTAACTACTGAAAAGCGTGTGGTCATGAAGAATTAAACCGAGCGACAATACAACTCTAAGCTAGTTTTATTTTGAATAATCAAGATATCACGAGTCAAGCTAGTCACTTGGCGTATAACCAAGTTACTGCTGGAGACTTTCATTATATTGAAAAGTATTTGAGTGCGAGCGCTCAAGTTACCCCCGAAGATGTGCATACGGTGCAGTCCATCTGAATACAACACTAAATTTTGACTAAATTTTGAACCGGGAAGTGGTAAATTAGTTTAGAAAAAGGTTACAGGGTAAAGGTTTTTCTTTCCCTTTCCCCTTTAAGCAACAAATTTTGGGATGCGCTTCAGTAAATTTCCGTGTTGTCTAATTGACTGGTTATTCGTAAAATCATCATGAACACAAATAACAAAATATAGTCCGAAATAAGTTGTTTTTGGCAAAAAAACGAAAATTTTTTTGGTGTAATTACAGGAAATTTTATAAAAAAATGTGTTATTTATTAACTAATAGATGTAATACGCTTAATCTTAAAATATCTCTGCAACGAAAATATGACAATAGTACAAAATAAAAAAAACAGGATATTAATCCTCTGCGCGAAAACTTTTTTGCTCAAATCTCACCAGAAATAGCCGCCACTTTTACTAAAGAGCAAATTGAAGCCCTTAAAAAGGGTTTCCCAAATCGTGAATGGAATGATCATTCCATAGAACTGAGAATATCTTTTCTTGTTTCTCTAATAAGTTTTTATTTAGTGATATTGGCAGGTGAAGAAAGACGTTTAAAACAACCTCTGAATTCTCTTTGATCAAGTATATGAGAGGGGTGTATATTCCCATACCACACCCCCCAGACATCAAGCCTCTGGTAAACTCTCAAATAGCTGGTTGACCAGCATCTTCGTCTTATTTTCCAGATGTTGCCAATCCACTTCTCCTAAGTCATCGAATAAACTAGTATCAATATCCACTGAGATATTCTCAGCATCGTAATTTAAGAAACACACTTGATAACACAGATCCCACAAATCCACATTAACTTGCTGCTCTTGACGTTGCAAGCGCAAATGGTATCCTGGATGGGGCATAGGTAAAGTGGCAAGACTTTTCCTAAAATCTTCCACCTGTTGGGGTGTGGCATTTTCCATATCTTGCAACCAGTGTGTCACTACGACTTTTGTTTCATCAGTTGAACCAGGAGGCCAAATCAGTACATCATGATAAGTTCCTTTCCACGAGGATATATCAAGGTGCTTACGAATATTATCGACAACCCGAATAAAAGCAGGCTGCATCAGCAGTTCGGATTGCTGCCATACAGTGGAATTTGTTATCTTAGGTGGCATTGCTAGTTAACAGAGATGCTAAAAGAAAAGAAAGAACTTGTTAGTTTTATTCAAAAACTGTGTTTTTACTCTAAATCTTTTCTCAAGATAGCGGATTTCTTAGCAGAAAATCTGGAGATATTGACTACCAACTGGAAAATTAGGTGTTAAAACTGGGGAGGGAATATGATAGGCAAACTACTAGACCATCGGTACCAAGTCATACGCATTTTGGCAACGGGAGGATTTGGTCAAACTTATATTGCCCACGATACTAAACGACCTGGTAATCCCATTTGCGTCGTCAAACACCTCAAATCAGCTAGCACAGATCCCAAAATTTTTGAAACTGCTAAACGTCTATTCAATAACGAAGCGGAAACTTTAGAAAAGCTAGGTAATCATGACCAAATACCCAGGCTACTCGCTTATTTTGACGAAAATGAAGAATTTTTCTTAGTCCAAGAATATATTGATGGACATACCCTAAGTGAAGAACTAATCCCCGGCGAACCTTGGAGTGAAAGCCAAGTCATGCAAATGTTGCTAGAAGTTCTGGGTATTTTAGAATTTGTCCATCAACAAGGTGTAATTCACCGGGATATTAAACCAGACAATATCATTCGTCGGTCTTGTGATTATAGATTGGTGTTGCTAGACTTTGGAGCAGTCAAACAATTGAGATCGCCTTTAGTCACAGTTGCCGCACGGACTACTGCTACTGTAGCTATTGGTACACCTAGCTATATGCCTACAGAACAGGGACAAGGTAAACCCCGTCCTAATAGTGATATTTATTCCCTGGGGATTATTGCTATTCAAACTTTAACCGGAGTACCAGCCAAGCAATTACAAGAAGATTCTAATACCGGTGAAATCCTCTGGCAGCATTTTCTTCCTGTTAACTACCACTTGGCAGAAATCTTAAGTAAGATGGTGCGTTATCACTTCAAAGACCGCTACCAAACAGCTACAGAAGCACTGCAAGCGTGTAGAGATTTTCTAAATCTTACCTCTGGATATTCCTTATCTTCAGAAGCTCCGAAACAACTTAGCTACAAAGCCCACAAATCTCCATCTTTCCCACCCCCATCTCAAGTTGTTTCAGAGCACACTGTCGCTGTGGCCCCTACTAATCCTGTAATTAACAATGCAGTTAATAAACCTCTTACAGAATCTAGTAAACCTGATCCATTACCTTTAATCATTGCCATCTTATTAGCAGGTAGTGCAGCGGCTTTGGTCACAAATTTATATCCCAATGTGAAAAATATAGCTGCTAATTGGACAGCAAAAAGTAGCACGAAAAACTGCTTGGCTGTAGTCACAGCTAATTCTAATATCCGTTCTGAACCGAGTGCTATCAATTCTGATAATATTTTAAAAATAGTTGGTGATGCTAGTGAATTTGATATTACTGGTAAGCGCACAAAACGTGGTTGGATAGAACTGAAACTAAAATCTGGACGTTTGGCTTGGGCGCATTCAGATGTGATTTCTAATAATGATCAATGGATTTCTTGTTTAAGGGATCAAGGAATTTCCATTCAAACCGTAGATGATCAGCCTTTAATAGCATCTCGATCAACTCCTACACCACAAGCAAAACCAATTACTGTATTTACTTCCATTACTTCCAAAGCGGAAATATCTGATCAATCAACTTCTGAAACTGAGAGAAAGCCAGCTAATGAGGACAAACAGAAAATAGTAGGACGTGCCAGACAGAAGTTTGAGTCAGGTGATGTAAATGGTGCGATCACAATTCTCAAATCAGTTCCAGCTAATGCTGCTTCAGGAATCAAAGAAACTCTTGAAATTATGAATCAATGGCATAAAGATTGGGAAAAAGCCGAAGCACTTGCTAATGAAATTAACCGAGCCATTGATAACGGCCAATGGGATAAAGTCCTAGCTTATCGAGATCATCCAGAAAAGTTACCCAATATTAAATACTGGCAAGATAAATTAGACCCAATGTTTAAACAAGCAGCGCAAAATGCTGCTAAACAAGTTCTTCCCAAGGAAGATAATAAAATTTATGAAAAGACAACAACCACTACAAAAGCCCCTAGTGATACAGACAAGCCTGAAAGCACCTTTTAACTGCATGGTAATGGAAATCATATTTTTCCCATTAACAATTAATTACCCATTACCAATTACCAACCTGTTAGCGTAGTTCGTCGTATTCCGCATTCTCCACCACTCGTCTAGCTTCTGGGCGTGAGGATGGTAACAATTCAGCCCGTCGGACAGTAGCCAAAGGTGGTGTCGGTCCATTGTAGGGGTGAATCACCTGCACAGTGCGAGTAGGACGTTGCTTGGGAGAAAATAAAGATAAGACCCCAGCGACAACAACACCACCACCAATAGTGAGTGTAGCTCCTCCCACAGCCCAAATGATCGGTGAAGACCACCAGCGATTTTGTTCAGGAGGTAGTGCAGCTACTCTTGGTTGATTTTGCTGTTGGGCTAACTGCCACTGCTGTTGGGTGAAATTTTGTAATTGACCCTGTAATTGGATATTTTGTAACCGTATTTGTTCGTTGTCAGCTTTCAGCTTTTCTAACTGCGTATTCAACTTTTCCACTTCCGGACTCTGACTAGAATTGGGCGCTACGGGTTGTTGATTTGTATATACTGGTTGTCCGTAAGGTGGATACTGTATGGGCTGCTGCATAACCTGGGGTGCTACAAATGTGGCTGGCATTTGTGGAGCAGCAGCGAAGTTAGATTGTATTGGGGTGTTTGTTCCTTTCAACAGTAGGAGAGCCGCCAGACCAGCTACAGCAACTCCGCCGATAAATGCCATACTTTCACTCATCGTTTTTACCCCTCAACTCCGACGGTAGCATAACTTGATTTTAACTGACTCGCTCTCACACTCATAATGTCTTGCCTGTTTCAATTCACATAAAACTCAAACTATAAGCAAATTTATCAGGTAGTTTTTTTTCAGCTTGGTATGTGCTGTTAACATTCAAAACCACATTCAGTCAAATTGTCCACTACATAGATGATAAAAAAACTACGCTGTTACCTTTTTTAATCTACTTTTCCCAAATCATCAAGAGGTAGTTTTGATACCTGACTTCAGATTGTGGCAGAATTCTGCGATCGCATCAAGTCCTGCTTCCGGTGTTCCTTCTGCCAACCGCTTGACAATAGCACTCCCGACAATCGCTGCATCTGCACCCCATTCTCGGACTTGACGTGCTTGTTCCGTTTCCCAAATACCAAAGCCCACACCAATAGGTTTATCTGTGACAGAGCGAATTTGTGTGAGTAAATCAGAAACTCGGCTTTCCATTTGGTTTCGCATTCCCGTCACACCAGTTACACTCACCAAATAGATAAATCCTTGGGAAGCACGAGCGATCGCTTTTATCCTCTGGGCAGAACTTGTAGGAGCGACTAAGAGAGTTAAATCAATCCCCACCTCAGAAGCTGGTTCTAACAACCCTGCCGCCTCTTCCAGAGGTAAATCAGGAACAACCAAACCCGCTACACCAGCAGCCTTAATTTGTTCCAGAAACTTCTCAATTCCTCGATGCAATATCGGGTTGTAGTAAGTAAATAAAACAATTGGCGCTTGTAAACCAGGAGTAGTTGCGTGCAGCATTGCCAACACCTGATCCAAAGTAGTACCCCTCTCCAAAGCACGGGTAGCAGCCGCTTGAATCACAGGACCATCTGCCAAAGGATCAGAATAGGGAACACCCAACTCAATAATATCCGCACCAGAACGATCTAGAACTTGCAAAGCCTTACCAGTAGTTTCTAAATCAGGATCACCAGCAGTAATAAACGGAATCAGAGCGCACTCGTGATTCCGTCTGAGAGTTTCAAAACAACGAGAAATTGTAGTAGTCATTAGTCGTTACTCAGTAGTGAGTAGTAGTTGGTTAGATTCCCAATCCCAGCCCCCAGTACCCAGCCCCCATTCACTTGTCACCCAATTCTATTTCAGCTTGGATTTTCGCTAATTCTTCAGGAGTGAGTTCATCCAGTTGCTTTTGTAGGAACGCCTTTTCATACTCTTCCCGTTGTTGATGGTAGGTCATTTTTTTACTCCCTGCACGGAAAAGATAGGTGGCTAACCAACTAATCAAACCCACAACCAGTAAAGCTTGGCTCCAAATACCAGCACTTTGACTATCTAAACCGACCAGCTGCAAGATTGCATAAGCCAAGCCACCAGCCACAAAAATGCCAAAAGTAATTCCGATTGCGTCAATGCGTCGCATGAGAGTAATGACCTAACAAATCTAAATTAAACAATCTGTCTGCGCCGGGGTCGAAAATTTGCAATTGGTGAGAGCAGCAACAGACCCGGAAAGAAGAAGAACACTAAAAAGTACATAAAGCCACGCTCTATAGAACTAGCCGTATACCACCGCAGCTTTAGGTAAAGCATCACAGCCATTGGTACTACCAGAAGATAAGCTCCAGCCAAAATCAGATACAGTAGTGCTACAACCATAATTCTTTGTCGGATTTGAGAAGACTATTTGGTGCATCTACTCCCCATGATATGATGAACTGTCAGACTCAGGGAAGTATCACTGATAGCTTTTGCTAGAAAAGCAAATAGATTTTTCAACTACTTCTTGTCATAATCGCAAATTCCAGCTAGAATTATGATATAATGAATGAGATTTTGCCATAAAAAGCGATTAGTTGCTAGATAAGAAAAAATCCTGTTTAAGAACAAAATTTTTCAAACTACTTGCGCAAAAGATGCAACTAATGGTAAAATAGACAAAGAGGTCTTGACCTCCAGACATCGGAAACCCTTTGGGGGTGTGGCGGAATGGTAGACGCTACGGACTTAGAAAACTGGGCCTTGATAGAGAAATCTTTTAAGTGGAAGCTCTCAAATTCAGGGAAACCTAAATCTGTTTACAGATATGGCAATCCTGAGCCAAGCCCAGAAAATTTAGACTTGAGATTTGATTTTGGAGTTAAACTCAAAATTTAAAATCCCAAATTCAAAATTCCGGGAAGGTGCAGAGACTCGACGGGAGCTACCCTAACGTAAAGCCGAGGGTAAAGGGAGAGTCCAATTCTCAAAGCCTGAAGTTGCTGAAGCAACAAGGCAGTAGTGAAAGCTGCGAGAGAATGAAAATCCGTTGACTGTAAAAAGTCGTGGGGGTTCAAGTCCCCCCACCCCCATTAAAAAAATTCAAAATGAGAGGATGGGTAAATGGTAGTAAAAACTGTTTACCCATTTTTTCTTATTAACTAGCAACGCGTTCATCGAGGGAAGCTAAAACAGCGCCAGCGATTTCTGCGAAAATACTAATGAGACGATAGAGTGCGATCGCACTTATTACCAAAGCAGCAGGGAAACGATGCTGTAAAATTCCTATAGTCGTTGCTTCAAAAACTCCCAAACCACCAGGTGCGCCAGGAACAACTAATCCTAGCACCCAAGCAAAACTAAAAGCACCCAGTAATAAAGGAATTTGGCTCAAGTCTAACGAACCCAGAGCATACATAGTTAATATAAATCCAGTTCCACGCAATCCTAAAAAAACTAGTTCTCCCAACAAAGGACGTAGAGGATAACATTCAATACTTAAACTACTAATAGACTGATTCTCAGGGTCAGATTTTTTATTCTTTAACCTATATAAAAAGCGAATCAATAGGTTTAAAAGCCAAGGATGAACAGCACCAAGCACCACAAATAAACTTACAATTTGCAGAATTTGGATCACAAAATTACTATTATTTAATAATAATTGACTACCAAATAAAACAACAATAATCAAAGCCGCAGTAGCCATCAGTAAAGGTTCTAGTAAAACACTTAGAGTTGCTGCACCCGCAGAAACATTAGCATTCTTAGCCGCTAAAATTCGTCCATAGTAATGCCAAACATTACCAGGTAAATACTTAGCTATATTCGTCTTTAGGTAAACTTGGATAAACTGAGGCGATGATACAGATTGATTTAACTCTTGCAACACCCAAGTCCATATCCAACCAGCCCACGTATGTGCAAGTAAAGTTACACCTGTTGCAACTGCCAAACTTGCCCATCCTGCTGCATCAATACGCATAGAACTCACTTCTGACCAATTATCCTTTAAGGCTTTTCCTAAAAAAAACAGTGTTACCCCCAAAATGAACCAGCGTAAAACTTTTTTCATTAGTAGAATTTAACCGTAAAATTGCCAAAATTATTATATTAAATAATATCTCTCCATAGTTAGATAGAATTGTAATTTTTTCAGAAGTAAAATGTGACCTACGCCAGAGGTTGATAGGGTTTTATTTTTTTAAGTTGGTAAATGTTGTTGATGTATGTTAATAACTTAAGCCTCTACCAAATATGTGTAAGTATTGGCTGTGTAAATTAATAATCTGACAACTCATTGAAGTTTAATCCTGCATAAGGAGGAAAAAGTGAAATACTTGATAAATTTCTGTAAAAAATTGCAAATACGCCAAATTATAACTATCTTTGTAGCTGGAATATTATTGATAGTTAACACCGCTTGTAGTGGAGTAAATGCTCAAGGTGTACCCAAAAGTACTCCTGTACAAGCTGGTGGAGCAAATAATCCTTATCAGAGTGGTCGTGACAAATATACAAATTTGGGAATATCCACTGACCCAAAAGTAACTGCTAAACATGGTAATTCAGAGGATGATCAAGCTAGTTTACCTTTAACATCACAATTATTACTAGCGGTGAATAAAGAAGCAGAAATTCTTTACCCTGGTGCAGAAAAATCTTCAGGTAGGGTTAGGAAAGAAGCAGAACTACCAATTATCACACAAGAAGAATTCAAACATTCTGAACCAGGTGGATTAATTCAGCGTGAACCAGATATAAAAACTCGCATTCAAGAGCGAATGGAAACTGTCACAGAGTCAGTTGAAAAAGCTTCAGGATTTTTAAAAGAGAACGGAGATGAAGCCAGTGCTAAACCTGATCTATAAAAAGATCCAGTTGTAGGCAAATAGAACTTTGATTTTTAAATCAGATAATAAAATACAAGGAGAAGAAGGTGAAGAAATTAATTACTTGGGTACAGAATCTACGCCCACTGAAAATTATAACGGTATTTTTGGCAGCAACTTTTCTGTTTCTAGTCCAAGCTTGTAATCGTCCCACTATAGCCGGACAACCACCTCAACCTGCGGGACAACCGCCAAATGTGCAAAGATATGACCCCACAAAAGATTATCCTATTTCTCCATATCAAGGGGGAATGAACAATTTTAGTGATGTTGATCCTAGATCAAGAGAAGCACAAAAATCAGCCAGAGATAGAGCAGATGCACTAATAGAAAATGCTCAGAGAAACATTGAACGCAAAGGAATTGATACTACCGATCAATATGTCCGTAACTATCGGGAAGGAACGCCTTTTGGTGAGAGAGTAAAAAATTTAGGTGAAGATGTGGGAAGTTCAGCCAAAGAAGTGAGAGAAGGAGTAACTAAAGGGACTAAAAGAGGAGTAGAAAATCTTCAGGAGAATGTTGGAAATGCTGCCAAAGGTTTAACCAAAAATGTACAGCGTGGAACTGAAGATGTTGGTAAAAATATTCAACGCAGAACTGAAGATGCAGGAGAAGCAGTCAAAAGAACTTTAAGAGAACCTGATTGAAATTAATTTGATGTTGGTCAGGTAGACATTGCCCACCATTTTTTTATTCAATTTCTTCAATTAAGTCTAGTTTTTATCCCCTAAATCTGTTTTTTTTCAGAGTTAAGTTTGACAATACCAATTATGTAACGCCAAACGTTGAATTTCACGGCAGGGAATATTATGTTTTCGTGCTAAGTCTGCACAATCTTCATATTCTGGCTGCACGTTAGTAATACTTTTCTCTGTTGCTTGTCCTTTCCAGGCCACTTTCACACGCACATTACCATAAGGCGTTTCTACTTGTTGTATTTCCCGTTGTAAAATAGTGCGTTGTTCAGTAGTCCGACGAATTCCTAAAGTAGTGGTTTCGCGGAATAAAATCTCTTCACAACTGGCTAAATGTTCTGGATAACAAATTACAGTCAACAAAAGCCCTGGACGGGATTTTTTCATTCCTATACCTTGAGTAAAGACATCCACGGCCCCTGCGGCAAATAAAGCATCAAAGACATAGCCAACAGCTTGGGGATTTAAGTCATCAATTTGAGTTTCTAGGACAGAGATGATTTCTAAATTAGGACTAGTATTAGCAAAATCAGGAATATTTGTCTTTTCATTTACACTTTCACCGATCCAGAGTCGTAGTATATTGGGGATGAGTAAATCGAGAGAACCTGCTCCTAGTCCCACTTGTTTGAGGATAATTGGAGGTGGTGAACTAAAACTTCTAGCTAAGGTAGTTGCGATCGCTGCCCCTGTCGGTGTTACTAGTTCTTTGTCAATACCATTACTATACACTGGACAACTCCGCATTTCCCACAACTTCAATACTGCTGGTACTGGTACTGGCATTTGACCATGTGCAGCGCGAACAGTTCCCCCACCAGTCGGAAACGGTGAGCAGTATATCAAAGGTAATCCTTCCTGATTGCTGTCGATACCTAACCAATCCAACCCCAAGCAAGTACCAACAATATCTACAATCGCGTCTACAGCACCCACCTCATGAAAATTAACTTTTTCCGGTTCAATACCATGTACCGCTCCCTCTGCCACTGCTAACTGGCGGAATACAGCTAAACTCCAAGCTTCTGCCTGTGATGGCAATTTAGCTTTGAGAATCATCTTCTCTATTTCTGGTAGATGGCGGCCATGATGGTGATGGTGATAATGGTGGTGGTGTACTAAATGGACATGGATTTTAGTAGCTTGCTGAGTCTGCCGATGAACAAGTTCTGCTCGTAATTGGTATTCCTGCTCAATTCCCAAAGCATTAAGTTTTCCTACTAAATACTCTACGGGAACACCCAGACTTACCAACGAACCCAGGCACATATCACCGGAAATTCCCGTTGGACATTGAAGATAAGCAATTTTATTCATAAATTGGTCAGTTGTCAGTTGTCAGTTGTTAGTTGTCAGTGGGAAAAGGCAAAAGGCAAAAAGTAAAAGGTTAATTTCCCCAGTCCCCAGTTCCCAATCAGGTTATGGCCAAAACTTTTACAATTCATCCTGATAATCCTCAAAACCGTCGTATAGAGGATATAAAGTTGGCGCTTTCTAGTGGCGCTATCATGCTCTACCCTACTGATACAGTCTATGCAATTGGTTGTGATTTGAATGCCAAGTCGGCAGTGGAAAGAGTGCGGCAAATTAAGCAGTTAGGGAATGATAAACCATTGACATTTTTATGTCCTTCCCTTTCTAATGTGGCAACTTATGCCTTCGTAAGTGATATAGCCTATCGGATTATGAAGCGTTTGATACCAGGTTCCTACACTTTTTTGCTACCTGCAACCAAGTTAGTGCCGCGACTGGTGCAAAATCCCAAGCGAAAAACCACAGGAATTAGAGTGCCAGACCATACTGTATGTTTGGCATTGCTGGAAGCCTTAGGAAATCCGATTATTTCCACTTCGGCACATTTACCACCCAAGGACATAGACTATGAAATAGCTGAATTAGATTCAGAAAATATTATGTCGCGGGTAGAGCTATTTGACCGTTGGGATAACTTGGTGGACATTATTATAGATACAGGTGAAGAACCTACGTATCATGTTTCTACCATTTTAGACCTAACGGATGAAGAACCAGTCATTACACGGAGGGGGTTAGGTTGGGAAGCAGCAGCAGCTTGGGTATAATAATTAAGTCTTACAGATGCAACCCTCTGTTTCGCAAATTGTGATAAACATACTCCAATTTTGAAATTGTCATACAAAAAGATGCTGGGATCACGGGAAAAGGGATGGCAGCAAATCTTTGCATTCCTAGGGTTTGGACTAATTGTAGCGCCTACTCAAAGCCGATGTCTCACCTTTGATCTAGTTGCTGATAAAAGAAGCGACACACTTGATAAGCCCTTAACTTGTGAAATTTATTACAGTGTTATCAGTAAACCTCATAAAAGGTAAGTTTTGATGAATCAATACCAACAAAATTATCCAGTTATGACTGTGCTTAAATACTGTGTCTGCGTTTTAGTTAAGGTGCAATACCAATTTCAGGAAAAGTCATGAAAGCTAACCTCGTCAATCTGCCAAATTCCACACCTGCTTTTGATGGTGATATTTCAACCGAAGACTTATCAGATATTAACTCTGAGACTTTATTGCAACTGCTTTGTCAGGAAATGCAGAGTCAGGTAAAAGCTTCAACTGGATGTGTGCAAGCCGTAACTAAACGCATAGCTAAAGAAGTAGAACGGATATGTGATAAAAGTTCCCGCATCCAAACTTCAGGGCAAGTTAGGTCTTGGCAGATTACTTTAGCAAGACACCGTTTACAAAAGTGCCTGCGTTACTATCAATTAGGCTCAAAACAAGGGCGTGTAGAATTACATAGTAGTTTAGGTGCTATTGTTTATCGCCATGTTACTGTTGCTGGCTCAGAATTAGGTTTTGAAGCTCGTTACAATCTGATTGAAGATTTTCTGCAAGCTTTTTATATTGAAGCGATTAAAGCTTTTCGCAGAGAAAATGAATTAGCTGAAGATTACACACCACGTACTCAACTACAATTAGCTGAGTATATGGCTTTTACGGAGCAGTATGCTAAACGGCGGATTAATTTACCTGGTGGTGCTAATCAACAGTTGATTGTGTTACGCGCTCAAGGTTTTGCTCGTCGTCAACCCCAAGAAACGACTGTAGATATTGAAATGGCTGTGGATTCAGCTAAGACTGAAGAGGCAGAATCTTATCAACGTAATTTGGCCGTGCAACAAATTAGGTCACAGATGGTTGCTAAACCTAATTTTGATCCATCTGAGGAGTCGGAACGCGATCGCGTGATTACAGAGTTGATGAAATATCTGGAATCTCAAGGTCAAGCTGATTGCATGGATTACCTGTCTCTTAAACTTCAGGATCTCTCAGCACCGGAAATTGACCAAATTTTAGGATTAACTAGCCGTCAGCGCGATTATTTGCAACAACGCTTTAAGTATCACGTTGAGAAGTTTGCTAAACAACACCACTGGCAACTAGTACATCAATGGCTGGGTGCTGGTTTAGAACATAAGTTGGGTTTATCTTCTCAGCAGTGGGATGCTTTTTGGAATCAACTCACAGAACAGCAACAGCAAATCTTTCAGCTAAAAACTCTAATGGAGAATGATCAAGTGATCGCTAAAGCTGTCCAATGTACCCCTAAACAACTACAAAAACGCTGGACTCAAATGCTAGAACTCGCATGGGCTATCCGCAATGGTCATGCTGAAGTTAAAACCTGCTGAAGCTAAGGTGAAATTGCTAAATTTATCTAAATACCTCACCACCTCATACACCTGTTCCTACAAAACAAATATCTCCTCTATTTCTCCCCAAGTAAAGGGAGAATTAGAGAAGAAGTTAGGGAATAGATATTTTATATTTTTTCAGATTTTAAAATTTAGACTTTAATAAATATATCTGTTCTCAAGTACAAACTTATCATATTTATTATTTTTATCCAAATACTCAAATTTTATCTGACTTTCTTAATTTTGAATTCCTATTCCCCTTTACGACTGCTTTTGTGGAATTCTAGAATAAATAGGACTTTTCGCAGAGGATTTGAGTATGACTATGACTCAAGGGGGACAGGCCAATAAATCTGGAAAAATTTTCTAAAAAACTTTAGAAGGAACTTTCGCAGGGTATGGATACATCAACTTGGGAGAGCAAGTCAAAAAGAAACAACGTCTTGAATCTCTTTTAAGTTGTACCAATTTCCCAAAAAGATATGCAACGCAGGTTCACATAGGGAAGGGAATTTATAGTACCTATACATTTGTAGATTTCTATATCAGAGGCTATTGATAAGGTCAATGTAAAGGGGAGTAGAAAAGGAATGTTGGAAGGATAGGATACATAAAATCTAGTGTATTTACATAGCTAATCATGGAACGAAAGTCTTACCCCACAGACTTAACTGATATGGAGTGGGAAATCCTGGCCCCATTGATTCCACCAGCCAAAGAAGGAGGGCATCTACCCACAACAGATATGGGTGAAATATGTAATGCCATCTATTATCATTTGAAAACTGGATGTCAATGGAATATGCTTCCAGGTGACTTCCCGCCAAGGTCAACGGTATATAGCTATTACAGTAAATGGCAGGGCCAGGGGGTTTGGGAAAAATTCAACCATACATTGGGTGGTCAAGTTCGCTCGAAATTAGGTAAATCAACACAACCTACCGCGCTCGCCGCAGACAGTCAGTCGGTCAACACTGACCAAAAAAAGGGGATGTGTATGGTTTTGACCGATGTAAAAAGGTAAAAGGAAGAAAGGGGCAAACTTTAGTTGATAGCCTGGGACTTGTGTTGAAAGTTGTTGTTAGTGAAGCGAATGCCCCAGAACGAATACTTGCTGCCTATGCACTAATGGAACTGCTAGAGGAACCCACAGAATTATTGGAAAAAGTCCAAGTTTTATGGGTTGATTCCGGTTATGACGGTGATAAATTTTCACTTGCAGTTTGGTTCATGATTCAAGCTCATGTTGAAGTCATAGGACCTACTGAGCAAGAATTTAAAGTTTTACCACAACCCTGGGTAGTAGAAAGAACATTTGGGTGGTTTAACTAATATCCTCGTCTAAGCAAGGATTATGAGCGTTTAACACAAATGAGGGAAGGGGCTATATATGCTCTTATGACTAGAATTATGCTACTTCCTCTTGTCTCCTAAACATTTACTTTATAAATCATCTCTCATTCATTGGTTCTGTTTCAGATCCTTCCAGTTTAATCATTGAATGTGAATGTAAATGGCAAAATACTAGTGGTTCAGTTGATGAAAAGCTTCCTTATGTAAATGCGGACATTGAAAATTTCTATCCTGCACCAACAATTGTTATGATTGATGGTGGAGGTATAAAACCAGGTGCAATTAATTGGTTAAACACACAAGTTGGCAACAACAAGTTGGCAACAATAATAATTTGCTGGTAATTTGTGAACTAACTTCATTTATTATTTAGGCTAACAAAAATATTTAATAAGAAGTTACTAAGACTTCATTAATATTTCCACGCTTTTTAGGATTAGGATTAATTGATCTTGCTGCTGTTATCGTCTGAATATTAAAATTCCTATAAATATTACGAGTAAACTCACAATCTGAATTACACAGCATAACTTTTACACCGCATTTAGCTAATTCAATAAATACGTCTCTTAATTGAACTTGCTGAGTTTCACCAAAACAATATCGACTGTAAGCTGTAAAATAGCTAGTTTGACTGACAGGACAATATGGAGGATCAAAAAACACAAAATCATCACTGGTTTTCGCATATTTTAAGACTTCTGTAAAATCAGCTTGTTTAATCTCAGCTAGAGAAAGTTCTTGTGATGCAATTTTTAATATATCTTCTTGACAAATCCCAGGATTTTTATATTTACCCACAGGGACGTTAAATTTACCTTGGGAATTGACCCGATATAAACCATTAAAACAGGTTTTATTCAGATAAATAAACCGAGCCGCTTTTTCTATATCCGTGGTTTGAAGATCAGAACGTACTTCATAGTAATACTCTCGATTATGTAGGTTTTTATGTTTTTGAAGAAGTTCAATTAATTCTTCAACATTATCTCTAACGCAGCGATAAGTAGTAATTAGATCGGTATTAATATCAGTTAAGATAGCTTTAGTTGGTCGCAGATGAAAAAAAACAGCCCCTCCTCCTAAAAAGGGTTCATAGTAAGTTTGGTAATTTGTGGGAAAATATTGTTGATATTGCTGAATTAACCTACTTTTACCCCCTGCCCACTTCAAAAAGGGACGTGGACAAGTTTTTTTGGGGATTTGACTTATCATGTACTTATGATTAAAATAAAACTAACCTACTAAGCTAGTAAAAATAAAACCAATATAATCTAACAAATGATATTTTATATGAATTGAGCGATTTTCAGCACTATAGATTACAATTAAGTTAAATAAGCACCTGACAACAAACTACAGTTTATAACAAGGCAGTCTATATTCAAATGTTTGACGGATTTTGGGATAACGTATTTCGCTACCCCCGGTACTTGATTACTATTGTCTTAGGTCTTTTCCTGAATACCTTTGAGCCATTAATGCCGCTGTTGAAACGCCCAGTTACCTTAATAGCCTTTGTAGGCTTGTTTGCAGGTAGTCTGGTTTTCCTAACGCTCACTATTCGGGCGATGCTGGGCTTGAGTACAATTTAGACAATAGCTTTACCGGGTTTTAGCCTCACGGACTGTTGCTGTTAGTGTTATCAGCCGCAAGCACTGTCCTAGCTATTTTGTTTGCATCTATTTTGCATCTATTTATATCATACAACCTCTGTGAGAAGGCGGAATTTATATGGCTACAAATCGCCGCGTTTCCCGCGTTGCTGAATTAATTAAACGAGAAGTTAGCCAAATGTTGCTCAACGGTATTAAGGATGACCGTGTGGGGACAGGAATGGTAAGTGTCACCGATGTGGATGTTTCCGGTGATTTACAACACGCCAAAATCTTCGTCAGTATTTATGGGACCCAGGAAGCAAAGGCTGAAACAATGGCAGGCTTAAAATCAGCGACCGGTTATGTTCGCAGTGAACTGGGTGCTAGGGTAAGGCTACGTCGCACTCCAGAAGTGATATTTGTTGAAGATCGCTCTCTTGAACGAGGTACTAAAGTGCTAAGTCTATTAAACCAACTCCAGCAGGAGCGTTCACTGGAAAGCACACAGGAAGATGACCAAGATTTTCCTGAATAATTAACTTAAATTTAGCCTTTATTTCATCCAAAGCCTGGGTCTTATCCAGGTTTTTGTCTTTTGCAGTGAATTAAAGGTTTAAGAAATTATTTCTTAGTTTGATTCCATATATCTTATGGAATAAGCATAACTTATAGAACAGAGTACAAGTTAAAAGATTATTAACAAACAGGTGTCCAAGGAATTTATTGGTGTTACTTAATATTAGTAATCAGTAATTATGTTACGTCTTCGTTGTCAATGGATAGCTGGAAGTTGGCATAATTTCTGTAATTCCATTTTTACCTCTTTTATCCATCTTCAAACTGTCTAATATTTTAGACCTACAACTCCCATTTAACAGAATTTTCTATGGTAATCAATACATGCACATGCTTATTTGATTACTGACCTAAGCAGCTTATTCCCACCAGCCACAAATTATTGAATGCAAGTCTTCTTAGGATATTTTGAGAAGATACTTTGTCTTGCAATTTGATTTCTTTCCTGTGATTTATTTTACTTTCATTCCAAAGGAATATTTGGGCTATCTCTGTGGTTGGCGTAGCTAAAAGCACACTTTTTACCCCACCTCACAAAATCGCCTTGCTCCCTTAGGACATCAACTTATATATAAGCAAAGTTTTTACCCTGTAATTTCTTACCAGCTCTAGATTCCAGTACAAGATAGCTGGTTAGGTTGATTGTTTATGGAAAAATCGTAGTATTGTGAGCAAAGTCTTTATAATGATTATTTAAGCTATATATAAGCGATTTCTCATACCACTTAATTGAAAACACTAAATCAAATTGTGACCATAGATATATAGATATCAATGTGTTAAATCTGTTAATTAGTAGACAAGATTAGAAAAGTATATTTTGCAAGAGCAGGGAAAAGTTTCAAGGGTAAAGAAAAATTTTAGCCCTTTTCCCCTTAACCGACAGGTATTGGGATGTATTACGATTCAGCCTAGTTAGCTTAGCTGCTTTGGCGTTAATAATATGAAGGAGAGTTATAAAAAACGTTATCAATCCTTGACAAACTTAATATTTCTTTAGATAATTTACAGATATATAGCGTCAAAATGATAATAGTTCCGTATAGCAAACTACAAAACCTAACCACAGGTCTAAATTATCGTCATTTTTGTTCCTGATTAATGTTGGGAATACTATCTAAATCTAAATTTGTGAGTAAAAACAATGAGTGTGAATACGGTGTCCTCTATAAATTACTACTCTCTAGACGTAATCCAGGACGAAGCACGCCGACTGGTGCAAAAGGGAATTGTGAGCCGTCAACAACCAATATATACACTCTGTCAATACATTCCAGCGAGAGAGTGGGTTTGTGTTGAATGTGAATTGGAGAAATGTGACTTTTTATTGCGTGATCGCATTGGCGATTTAATAGGTCGGGAAGAATGGGACAACGACTAATAAAAAGTTGATAGTGACTTGGGTGTTAATTTTTCATGGGTGGATTTGACAAAAAATAATTAAACGTCAAATCTTAGGTTAATCTCCGATTTTGATGAGTATTTCCCGATTCATAAACATTTTTTTTGCTTGAAGGGGCGACAAGCAAGGTGAAACTATCATAGGAAAAAGGTTTTAGGTGATAGACCCCTTGAAAAAATTGATGAAAAAACGGTGCTTATTGACAATTAACTGTGCAGTTATCAGGGGGCTACGCCAGTATAAACCCTGAAGATACGAAGAGAATGGTCTTGTTAATGGAACAAGTCATCAGTTTTATTCGCAATAAGTGGACATTTTATCAGTAGGGTCTAAAGGATATAACCCTTATACAGAAACCTTTTTAGGTTCTTTCTGGCCCCTCAAGATTTTTTCCCTTAAACACAGAATTATTCTCATTAGAGACAGTTGGAATTTATACTACTTTTCTAGTGGACAATATCTATAACGGGCTACGCCTATGGGTCGTAAGTTTGAATAAGTAATAATTTTTTTTATGAATACTTGTCCAGGGTTCAAAACTTTGGGCAAGTATATTTTTGTCAAACTTGTTACCCTCATTATTCATTAACTCACATGAAGTGTAAATAGCAGTCCACTTTCGCAAAAATCAAAAAATCAAATAGGATTTCTATAGAGCGTGTTTAAGGAATCCTATCACCGACAGCACCCTACAAAAATAGGATGGCTGTGGCGGGCTAAATCTAGCCCGCCACAGCCATCCTTCAGCTGAGTAAACCAGGCATAATTAAGGTTGTCTAGCTTCCCTACCAGCACTATAGTAGTAATTGTAACTAGTAAGTTTTTGCTTATCCCCGTTAGCAACCACACCTAAGACATTGATGGGAGAGTTTATCAAGCTATCCTGAAGTTGCATCATAGCCGACTTATCTGTTTTGTCTATCCTCACCACCAGCAGCATACCATCAGTCTGAGGTGCTAGTAGTCTGGCATCAACTAACCCCAGCATGGGAGGAGCATCATAAATTACCAAATCAAAATTCTCATTGAAGTATTCCATCAGTTGTTTCATCTTATCTGATGCCAGCAATCTGGCTGGATCTGGTGGGACTGAACCAGCCGTAATTACAGATAATGAACTCATCTCAGGTAATTGTTGAATCACCTGTTCAACTGGCATATTGGAAGTAAGAACATTACTTAAACCTGACAAATTCTGCAAATTTGATAATTTATGAACCTGGGCGCGTCGTAAGTCACCATCCACAAGTAAGACTCGTTTCCCCAAGGCTGCTGCTATTTGTGCAAGATGGAAAGAAACTGTGGTTTTCCCATCTCCTGGCATAGTGGAAGAAATAGTTAAAGAACGAATTGGTTGATCAGAATTTAGCAGTTGAATATTGGCATAAAGAACCTGTAATGATTCCCAAAATAGCCCTTGTCCATAATAGTTATAGACTTTACTCTGACGACGGAAAAGATTAGATAACCAACCATTTACTTCAGAGCCCTTACGGGATTCAGATTGTGAACCAGAAGTGAAATTGAGGTAAGAAGATTGATAACCTGCAACGCTTCTGTCGATGGGAAGAGTTCCCAGGAAGGGCAATTTTATTTTTTCCTTCAGACTGCCAATATCATGATACGTATTATCTAGTTTTTCCAATAGGAAGCCAATAGCAATTCCCAAAGCTAAACTGCTAAATAATCCCATTAGTAAATTCCGGGGTATATTTGGTAATATAGGTAATTCCCCTTGATTTGGTGGTTGTATTAATTCCCACGGCAATTCTGTTTGAGCTACTTGAATTACCAGGCTTTCACGAGTAGCTAAAAACCGATTGAGACTTTCATTTGCTAGTTGCAAATTCCGCTGAATTTCACTGTATTGTCTGGCTAAAATTGGTAATTGCTCAAGTTTGATTTTTGTTTGGTTTTCTACTTTAGCTAGTTCTTGACTTTGTACCTCTAGTTTCTGAATCAGAGTAATTGCTTCAGCGAATTTTAACCCTATATACCGCTTTTGCTCGTCTTCTATGAGAGGCAAAATATTTTCTCTTTTTTCTTCTAATACTGATATGGATGGACTATCCGGTTGAAAACGTGCTAATTCTACAGATAGCTGAGTTTCCAACTGCCTCAATTGAGATACTAATTGACTATATATGGGCGCTTGATTTAAGGTTGCCTGTTGTCCTTGTGGTGTTGATAAGCCTACATAACTGGCTCGTGCTGTAGCTAACTGTTGATCAATTCCTAGTCGCTGCTCTTCCAATTGTTGGAGTTGTGTTGCAACTAGACCAGACTGGTTTTCTGGATCCAGAAAGTCGTATCTTTGTCGGAATATTTGCAATTGTTGTTGCAATTGAGCTACCCGATTTCTGATAGCAGGTAATTGTTTTTCTACGAATTGAACTCCCTGATTTAACTTGGTTTTACGTTTTTCTAAACTGTATTCTAGATAGAAGTTAGAAAGTGTATTTAATACAATTTCAATTTTCTTGCGATCTCGGTTTTTATAGCTTATTTCTATAACTTTGGTTGAACCCAAACGTCGGATAGTTAAATTTTTGAGCAGTGATTTATAGGTAATATCAGGATAGGAAGATTGTAAATTTGGCAAAATATCTTTCATCAATTCCTGGCTTCTGAGAACCTGAATTTGACTTTCGTAATCTAGATTAGATTTAGGGATAGTAGAATCAGGCAGTGGTATTTGGCCTAATGTACTATCGCTATTAACAGGTTCAACTAAAATCTGAAAATTGCCTTGATAAATGGTTTCTTCGTTGACCGTTGAATAAATAACAGTAGCCATGACTACAGATACAACGCCAGCAATTATTAAGACCCGTCTTTGAACAACAGCTAAGATGTTTTTTAGACTGCCTTCATCTTCTTCAGATTCCAAGTAGGAAAAGTTCTGATATGGCAATATTTCAGGCGTAATTATTGGCCTACCATTTTCATTAAAAGTTGAGATTCTACTAGCATTCTGCTTGTTCATAGATTTCTATTAGAAAAGTAATTAGTTAAATAAATATTTTCTGTTTTTAGAAGTTGGTTATTTATCAAAATAATCACCAAATATCCTTGACCGTTAGTTCTAAAAGATTGGTATATTTATACTTCCCTAGCCTTAACAATACTTAGTTCTCTATCTAAAATTAGATAATTTATTTTATTGTTTTTTTGCCTCATTGCGACATTTGGGTGAACACCAAGTGTTAATTTCATAGTCTAACTCTGTGCAGTGAGTCTTAATAACTTATCAAATTCTGGAATGCAATAGCGATAAATAGCGAATATTGTTTTGTATCGTTCGATGCCACAAATAGGATGTTTGTATTCTACACCTTACCTGTTCAGTTATGTAGTTTATGGTTAAATATATTTCAAGTCAAAGTATAACTGCTTATTTGTAAATACTATTCATATTGTGCGGGAAGAGGAGAAAAATATTCTACTTGCTCTATTCACCGTTTCTTCATGGGTTGACATTGATCATCGGCTCTAAAGATTCTCCAGTTACACTACCGAGAGTTAAAATAGCTCACCTTCCTACTGTGTCTCCTATACTAACTAATGTGTAAGTTTATTGTCATGCTGTAGCTTGCTTCCCGCAGGGTATGAAGGAAGCACAGCGCAATGTTCGCGAAGGGATACACTTACTTCACTCCGTTCCGTATGGCTTACGGCACGCTTCGCTAACACAATGACAATTTATGTTATGATTTTTTACTAAAATGGAATGCTTCCGATTTAGCAGCTATGCAACTACTTTCTTGAATATGGACAGGGACGGGAATGAGTTTAAAATCTGTTTGCTTGATTCGAGTCATGATTGCCAGTAAAAAAATAAACACCTTGGGATAGACAAACATGATTTTCGATAACTGTGGGTGCGGGTGCAAGGTTATCTAGCTAAGTATTTTCACTGGTGGAGACATGATTTGCAACAGTTAAATGCTAGGGAAACTTCACTCACACATACGCATACCCTTACCAAGGATGGCTCCAAAAAGCTTAATTATACCAACTTTTACAGATAAAATTGGCAGCCAATGAATTTCAACTAAAGGTGAAGTAACAAAGTACCACAAAAGTTTCTAAAGGTAGGGTGCACCAGGAGTATAATTGCCAATGGTGTATTTATCTAGACACATACAATGGAGACAGAAAACGAGGGTTTAAACTTGCTCCGGTACGACCTGATACAATCCACAATAAAGAGCGTCCACTATCACGGACAATGGGAAATATAGATTCTCTGGGTCGTTCGGAGGGAATAGAAATGGGGGTAAAGGTGATCCCTTGACTACCTAACACTAGCGTAGCTATGGTTTTAGCTCTGGGAAGGTGAAAATCTGAGGTAATTAGATAAATGTGTTTAATATGGTATTTGTGGAAATCGTGGACAAGGGTAGTACAATTAGTAACTGTATCAACAGCACGGTAGTCAAGGTGAATACGCTCTGTGGGAATACTTACTTCCTCAAAAATAGCAAAGGCTTGGGCTGGGAGTATACCACTGGAAATCCAGATGTGTAAATTAGGATGATTTTGGGCAAATTCAGCTGTAAACTTTTCTCGTTCTTGACCACCGCCAAGGGTAAGGATAGCTTGGGGATGGGGTGCTTGGTATGAGGCAATCGCAATTCTGATAGGGATAATGCTCAGAAAAACTAGACTAAAACTGGCTAAACTTAGAATCCAATATTTTTTTAGCAGGTAATATGACCGCTTCATAATGAGAATCAATGTGTTTTTGTTAGTCTTAACAACCACCTGATAGTTAGTAGCATTCAAAGAGATTTGTTTTGGTAAGCAGGGGGAGCAAGCCCCAGTCTAACCTTAACCTGTCACCCTTGTTCTTGATTAAGAATAGCTTGGTAAGTAGAGACTAACTGTTGAGCAACTGTCTGCCATGAATAGCGTTGCAGAGCAACGAGGCGACCATTTTTACCCATTTTTTCCCGTAATTGGGGATTCTTTAAAAGATCAGCGATCGCACTTTTTAAAGATCCTATTTCTCCTTCTACAATTATTCCAGCTTCAGCTTCATCAATTTCTGGAGCGATTTGTACACCTGGAGTTGTGATAATTGGTAAACCGGACACCATAGCTTCTGCTAAAGCAATACCAAAATTTTCCGAATAAGTTGGCAGTACAAACAAGTCAGAACCTTGTAACAACAAGTCTTTCTCATACCCACTAACAAACCCGACAAATGAAGTTTGGTTTGTTATATTGAGAGATGCGACCATTTTCTGCAAAGATTGAACATACGTGTCTTGTCCAGAACCAGCAATCAGTAAATAGAAGTTCTGTTCTTGTTTTTTTAACTCACCTAATGTTTGAATTAACAGTTCAGGACGTTTTTTATAGTGCAGACGGGAGAGAAAAAGAATAATAGGAACTTCCTCAGAAACATTATACCGATATTGTAATTGAGATTTAGCATCACCAATTAATGTTGGAGGATTAACTCCCAGGGGTAAAACAACTTTTGGCGGCTTCACTCCAAAAGCGATCACATCCTCCATTTCACCTACAGATGTACAGTGAATAGCAGCTGCTTGATTTAAATTACGTTTTTCAATTAAATAACTGTAAACATGCTTTTTTAACTTACTTTGTGCCAATGCCCAAGGCGTTAATTGTCCCATAATTCTCACTGTGTATGGAACTTGTTGCCACTGGGCAAAAATAGCAGCACAGCTAGGAAGATAGGAAAATAAATAGTGATTATCTAAAATGTCATAATTTTTGATGTTTTGCCACAACCACTGTGTAAATGCCAAAGAAGGTAAAAATGCTTTTATTCTAGCTGCATGGGGAAAAAACCAAACTGGTAATCCCTGGTATTCTACACACTCCAACAATGGCACATTTAGCAACAGTCCGTCATCATCATTAGTTGTGGCAATTTCTACATCAATTCCTTCTTTCCTTAAAGCCCGTACTAAATTCAAGACTACCTGAGTTGGACCACCGAGTTTAGGGCTGATAGAAGGAATTATATGTAAAACTTTCATTTAAAAAATACCACCATAGTTAAGTTATTGTCGCAGCTACTTTTGACGTAAACGTTTAACACCCAATAAACCGGGAAAAGTTTTAGCAATAAAGATTAGCCCCAGAATTGGTAACATAGATGTTGTCAGGGCTATCAAACTACGCATAGAAATTACAGATGTAAAAAAGCCCAGTGCATTGACGACTATACTGTATCCTGTAGTATTAAAAGCGGCTGTACGAGACCACCAATTAGCTAATACACCTATACAAAGGGATATTAATATTACTGCTACAATACCACCCATCATATAGCTTTCACCAACATAAGTAGCGGCTACTGTCCAACCATCAGCACCTACAACTTCTTCAATAGATATACTCAAACCTTCTGGTTTATCTGGCCATAATATTCTAGGTATGGGTTTAGTTAGGAATACTACTAAAAGTTCCAGACCTAGAAAATCATGTTTAGTGGGAAAAGCATCCACCAATAAACCTATACTATTTAGGTTGTAGTCAACAGCTAATGTTCCTTGCACTTTCTGAGTATCATAGGCTGCGGTTGCTAAATATCGGCTGATTCCCATCTCTCTAAAACCCAGCATATGACGGGTAGCAAACACTATTAAATACCCCATTATAGCAATAGGAATCACTACCTTAAATATATTGGGACGTTTTAATGTGAGTAAATATCCTCCCAGGAATGTAGCAATGTAAGATCCCAAGACATTACGTGTTCCTCCGGCAAATCCTTCAAACAAGGTAAAGGCAAAGATAAAAATCACCAGAAATATCTGCCAACCACGAAATGATTGACGACGATTCCAGATAATACCAGTTAGGGAAGGTATAACGAAAGAGAACAACTTTAATTCCGATAAAAATACTCGCCAGTCTCCTAAACGCCCTCGTCCCCAAGGTACACCAAATCGTGGTCCTAATAGAGCTTCTATCAGTTTCACTGGGTTGAAGTCAACTGACATGAACATATAAAAGTAGGCCAGGAAAGCTGATATTAAGAAGAATCTAAATAAAGCTTTGTCAGGGATGTTACTACAATCTAACCACTGTGGTAGTGCTGGCTTAAAAAAGTTTATATGACGACCGATAGCTAAACCTGCAAATCCTATTAGTAGAGCTTCGATAGCGTGCTTTGTTTGCTCAGGAGTCAAGAGTTGATCAAACTTGGTCTGTGGATATAAAAATTCAATCAGTGTTAAGAAATACAGAGCCACCATACAAGCTAAATCGCCTCGAAACAAATTGTTCCATCCCCGTCTGCTATCAAAGAATATGCTCACTCCTATGGCTATCCCTACCTCAATGGCAACTTGACGTACCATCAAACTAGGATTCAAGTCCAAGCTTATGCTTGTAAATGCAAGAACTAAGCCAGCAAGAAAGGCTAATGTGCCGAACCATGTTGCCTTAGCAAAACCTTTTCTTTGATTGGTAGACCCTGGTTCTGGATAGTAGGGATGACTGGAGATGTTCATGAGTAGGAATATGAGTCCTATTTAATTTGTGAGAATTGAAAGCGTTAGTTCCCTGACTTTTGTAAAACAATAGGGGGATTTGTTTTTTAGGTTGAGTTAATAATTTAGAATTGCTATATATAAGGATACGTAGGTATCTACCATTTTTTCCAGGGAAAATTGCTCTTTGATTATTTGATAGCCAACATTTGCTACTGCATTACGCTCCTGAGAATTAATAAAATTCTTTAGATCTTTAAATTGGTCTTGTTCAGAAGCTACGAAATAAACACCTTGAGGAAACTTTAACTCATCCGCCAGAGTTGAGGTAATTACACAGGGTAAAGACCAAGCCATTGCTTCTAATAGTGCAAATGGTAAACCTTCAAAGGCCGCAGGATGAAAAAATCCGTCTGCGGCTGCTAAATATGGTGTTACGTCATTTTGCCAGCTTAGGCGTTGGATATAGTCTTGGGCATGATTTTCTATCACCCATTGATCCCATAAAGAAGTTAAGCGACCATCTCCCACCCATAAGAAACGAGCAGATGGTAGATTGCTTTTGAGGTGACTAGCCCATTGTAAAAATAGCAGTGGTTGTTTTTGTGCTTCCATTCTTCCCACTGCTAATATTAATAATTCTTCTGGATGAAGTTTTAGTTGTAAACGAGATGCTTGTCGTTTGACTAAATGTTCTGTTTCCTCTGGTATTGGAACTCCATTCTGGATAACGACTATTTTTTCTGAACTTGCAGATGAGGTAGCAAGGAAAGATGTTAATTCTTTACCTCGATGTTCGGAAATTGCTACTAGTGAACCTCTATATTTTCTCAATGAGATTTTGGCTATTAAATCCCGCCACTTTCCCAAGAATGCCCCTAAGCTGTCCTGCGTTTGGGTAATATGAATGGTTACCAAATACGGAATTGATAAATAATGACTCCAGGATAGTAAATCTAAACCATCTTCTAAATTCTGCTTGTTGAAATGAAGAATATCAGGTTTAAATGCTTGCCACTGAGAAATAATCTTTTGATTTATTTGGGGGAATATATGGGTAAAGGATCTTAATTTAAGACTGTATGTGTTTTGGTATGGCGAGCGCAATACTTCTCCAAACCTACCAAATGAACTTGCTAATTCATTCATGATCGGATGTTGAGAACACCACAATCCCACAGCATAGCCCCGATTTGCTAGTTCTTGCCCCAGATAAATTAAATAGAGTTCACCTCCACCTCGTGACCCAGAACTGCTGCTAACAAATAAGATTCGCATTAAATTGTGATAATTAATTGTTGAATAATCTCTAACATAACTAACCCAAACAAACTATCGAGCCACTTTTTGAAACACTTCAATCCAACTTTCTGCACCTGCCTGTAGCGAAAAATTAATTGCTTTTTTTAGTGATTGTTCGCTTGCGGCTGCAATTGTTTCTGGATTGTTTAAATAATATATTAAAATTTCAGTTAGACTAACAACATCACCTGATGGAAATAGAAAGCCATTTTTACCCGTTTCAACTAAATCATAAGCAGCACCAACTGTATCAGAACAAATAATAGGTAATCCAGCCCCAAGAGCTTGATTAACAACTACTCCCCAGCCATCATATCGACTAGGTAAGACAAATATATCAGCTTCTCGAAAGAAATGAGGCAAATTTTCAGGAGATTGAAATCCTGCGTATTCAATTTTTTGCCGAGTTATTATGGGTAATAATTCTAACAATTGAGGAAGTTCTGCTTCTCTTCCCACCAGCAATAAACGAGCATCTAAACCAGCTTGAATCAGATTATCAAATGCTTGAGTGAGAACATCAACTCCCTTGCGGGCAATTATCTGACCACAAAATAGAATAGTAACGGGATTGCGTGGACGCTGGGGTAAATCTTGGCTAAAAGTACTTAAATCACAATAGTAAGGAATATTAAAAATAGGTTGATCAGGAAAACGTTGTTGGTAGTCTTGTTGTGCTTTAGTGCCAATGGCAGCGATCGCTCGACAATATTTTAAACTACCTGCTAAGTATTTTTGTAATTTTTCTTTAATTCCCTGTGAACCACCCACCATTTTTTCACCCCAAAAAATACAAGGAATTTTTTGAGCGTGCAATCTGAGTAACAATTGAGTAGTTACATTCATATAGCCATTTAGCACCACCACATCAACTCCAGTGGTTGATGGAAAATGCCAGTTAAAATGAAATCGGGATAAACCCCAAGCTAAATGAAACCCTGGTAATACTTGTTCATAAGGTTGCAAGGGTTTTTCAGGCCAAGGAGAATCGACATAAGCTGATTCTAAGTATAAGATTTTTAAGTTTAAACTAGGATGTTGAGATATGGCGTAGAACAAATCTCTTTGATATGGAGATGGCAGTATAGAATAGAAAATGACACTAATTTTTTGAATCTGGGCATATTTCATAACTTAGATTCTTCTAAAAGAAAGTTAAATTAGCAAATTAATATTCCCGATTTACTTCCTCTAAACAATCACAACAAAGCTCGGAAAATGCCGCAACTAGCCCTGCAATTACATACATATCATTGCCGCCAGTATCTTTGTAAATTGACTTTCAGGAATATGCAAAATGCTCAGCTTCTCATATTTATCATTTTTATTAGAAATAATTCAGGTAGTGATAGAGGCTAACTTCTTAGAGAATGGAATCTTGTAATGACTGAAATAAATTTGCAAGACTAAACTTTAATGGTGAAGCTAAACCATTAGACAAATATCGTAATTGCGCTGAATCTCTCAAAATAGACTGTATCAAATTAGCAATTTTATTGCCACTAACTTCCTCCAAAATCCAACCATTCACATTATCTACAACTACCTCACCACAGGAACGAGAAGCAATAATAGGTAATTTCCATGCTTGTGCTTCCAGTTGAGTTAATCCAAACCCATCGGAAATAGTCGGGAACAAAAACACATCTGCCCTCTGGTAGTATTGTGCTGTTTTACTCCTGTTAACATGGCCTAACCAACGAATTTGCGGATGGTTTTGGAAATGAGATGGAATCTCAATTTGCACAGAGCCGACAATCCAGAAGTCAACAGCAAATCCCTCAAGTAATTGAACAGCATCTAATACAGCCGCAATTCCTTTTCGCAAAATTACCTGTCCCAAAAATAATACCCTTAAAGGACGCTCTTGAGAAAATAATTCTGGATAAGTACGGACAAAGTTACTAGCTGCCTCTGGTGGAGTATATACTAATGGAATGATATGAATTTTTTTAGGCTCAACACCTGTTTTTTCTAGGAGTTGACTCGACCAATTGGAATTGACCACAATAACATCAGCTAGAGTACATTCTTCTCTCCAGGTTTGCCAATATTCAGGAGGTGCTGGTTGCCAGTTTGCACGATATTGGGGGTATCGTTCATACTCTTGAGTAACCATTTTTTCTTCCCACAAACCTGGGTCAATTTGACATAGGACTGTATACCATCCCTGTTGTTTTGCAAATCGAAAAATGTCTAAAGCCGCATAGCTGTAGGAAAATAGTATGAGAGGAGTTGTAATCTGGTCAGATAGCCCTGCTAAGGTCTTGATAGTCTGTTGTTGAAACCATTGATTACGAGCAATAACTCGTTCCCATCCTATCTTCTTTTGCAAACGTTGAGTTAATTCAAATCGAATTAAAGAACTATTGAAAGCGTGAACAGATGCTTGATTTAAGTCTGGGTGGTATCTTTCCCGTAAATTAGCTAAGACAGATTTAGGTAAATAATTTAGTGCAGATTGAGGTGATACCCAAGCATCTGTAATCAAGTGAGTAAGCTGTCCCTGCTGTTGTAAAGCTCTAGGTATGGTGTAATGCTCACGGGCTCCAATCTGGGAGGATATCCAGTTATAAGGTTCTGTAGGCATGGATGAGGAATCTATTTCTAATACTAAAATGAGATCCTCCACTTCTCAAAAAAGTGGAGGATATAAAAACTGGTATTAACTTTTACTTTTGAAAGATGTTTACCTACAGGTCAAGCATGACCATTAAGGAAAATCGATCAGGAATAAGTCTGTCGCTACTAATAGACATAGGAGTGAAAATTAAATATGCGATCCGTTTTCTAGAACCCTTGTAGAGACGTTACATGGGTAGGGATTCTCGGCTCTACATTGTTTTCTACCAGATGTCTATTACTATTTTTCCGACTTTTGCAATCGGAGGTTGTTGAATAATAAGATCCCCAACTTCTCAAAGAAATCGGGGATCTAAATAGTAAATATTAACTTTTACTTTTGAAAGATGCTTAACTATAAGTCAAGCATGGCTATTAAGCTATGAGTGATACGTCTGCGGCGGCTAAGGTTGCGCCTCCCAAGTTAGCGAAGGCTCCGCCTCCTCCCCAACCAAAAGTGTTCAAGTTTGCATTGTAGAAAAAGTCTCCAGTTCCTTGATTATAAACAAAGTAGGCATTTTGAGAATCAAGACCAGTATTAGTAGCTTGGTTGACTGAGATAAAACCATTAGCAACAGCTGATAAATCTAACCCTGCAGAACCTGCTAGTGCAGCGACGTTAAAGGTGCTAAGGTCTAGAGTAATATCATCTGTTCCAGACACGAAGTCCGTAATTGTATCTTTGCCGATGGTATTAGTTACTGTCCCTGTGAACCGTAAAAGTGTCCCTGTTTCTCCTAAAAATAGCCCAGTTAAAGCTAAAGCTTGACCACCAAATTCAAAATTGTCAGCGCCTGTTCCTCCTGTGAGAGTATCAGCACCAGCCTTTCCTTTCAGAGTGTCATCGCCTGCGCCACTGATGAGGGTATTAGTAGCAGAGTTTCCAATTATAGTGGTATCAACAGCGTTGGTTTGTGTGACATTAGCAGAGCTGGTTCCAGCGATATTAATGAATTCAACTTCTGCACTAGTAGTCCAAGTACCGCCAGCAGCAAGGACGGTAACGTCAACAGTATCAGTGCCTTCGACCGCAGCCTCTACGAGAGTATCAGCAGAATCAATAATGTACTTATCATTACCAATTCCACCAGTCAAGGTATCTGTGCCTGTTCCAGCAATTAAGATGTCATCTCCTTGATTACCGAATAATTGATCATTATCGGCACCGCCATCAATTTGATCGTCGCCGAAGCTGCCATAAATGGTATCAACACCAGCTAATCCAGTTAAGATATTATTTTGCTGATTGCCGATAATCTGATTGTTAAGGTTATTTCCTATGCCTGTAATGGCAGCGCTCTGAGCATCAAGAGTCAGGTTCTCGATCTGATTTCCGCTTGCAACTAATGTAACTCCAGTTGCACCACTTGATAAAGAAAAGTCCTGCTGTGAAAAAACGGTATCTGTTCCACCACCTGTTTCGTCGATCTTTAAGTCTGTGTATGCAAAAGAGTAAATCTTATAAACATCGTTTCCTGTACCACCTATATAAACACCTGCGCCAGCGGTTATATCAAGCTCGTCATTACCAGCTTCTCCTTCGAGTCTTGCATCGGCTGCTCCTTTTAAGATATCATCTCCACCTCCAGCTTTGACCTTGACGTTAGGTACAGTGGCACTAGAAGTAACAAAAACATCGTTAACGCCTGTACCGTTAATCGTTGCATTAGTAGGATTAGAAACTCCAACTCCATTCTGAGTGTAATAGCCATCATAGATAATGAAATTTGCCATATTCAAGAGACTCCTTGATGTGATCTAGGTCTAGAACTTAACTCAATTTTGGCACTCTTTCTCAGGATATTACTTACGTATATTATATGTAAGTAATATCCTGACACTTAATCTTAACTTTTTAGCTAAGATTTACTCAGTAAAAACTACTGATTGGTGAAGAGATTGGTGAAGTTACCAAAAATCTACGAATGTCTAAAATACTGACTTTGTTGATTGAGTATAACGTATGATTATTGAAATTCATTGAAATTAATTGAGGTATGAATTTCACGAGAGTAAGATCTTCTCTGAAGATACAGGAACAGTATTTCTACGTAAATGGAGATAAGATAGTAATGATTTGGCGGAAATCGGTTGACGTTGATGATGATATTGTCTAATCAGTTTAGGGATTAGAAATAATCCTTCTACAATGCCAGATGTTCTTCCGTGCCTGATTAACCAGAAAATACGGCTCAGACACTGTCCAATGCCTAACCAACAAAAGAGCATAGGATACCGCAGATAAGCTAATAACATTAGATTAGCGATGCTTGCAGCCGTAATGCGTGGGTTGTTGTGGTGTTCTAATTGAGTATTATGAAATACTCTCAGCCATGAACTTTCGAGAATACCCCACCGCATATGATGAAGCTGCAGAGATAAATCAACTTCTTCCATTCCATAAGCAACTGGCAAATTAACATATCCAGTAGTTTGTTGAAATACTTCTTTCCTATAAGCGCATCCACAGCCGATAAAATCGGAAACCCATCTACTGGTTGGTTGTGCAGGTAAAATTGTTTCATGCAGATGAAATATTCTAGCTAAAAAAATCGCTGCTCTCGGAAAAGAATTGAAAATTTTTGTTAATCTTTCAAAGTAGTTTGTATCTAGAGGATAGGAATCGTCATCAAAGCTGGCTATAATTGGGTTGGTAGCATGGCTAAGGGCTATATTTCTCCCTCCACCTGGACCTACTTGAATTGAACTTTTAATAATCTTGACGGTCTTAAAATTTCTGCTTTTGAGTCCTTCTTCCGTGGTGTTGTCATTACCATCTATATGAATAATGATTTCATCTGGTCGAGGATTGCAATTGAGAATTTTATCTAATGTTTCTAAAAGCTTTGCTAAACGATTATACGTAGGAATTATTACAGTAACTTTACAAGTATTCATAAGAATTATGATTTATCAGGGAACAGGGTTGAAAGTCTTTTGGTATATAAGTTTTGATCTCTTGGTGTTTGGTGTTCTGATTCAACTGACAACCGCTATCACCGTAGATTACTTATAAGTAACATCATCTTTCAATTTTCATCATTAGGTTTAGGTTAAATAATTTTATTGGCGGCGATAGCTAATTATTGACACACATATTATCAGCCATAAGAACCCAATTATATAACGAAACCGACCTAACCCAAGATGCCATAGGAATGTCTCTTTATATAATTGCCAACCTTTGTGAATTTCGTTTCCATGTAAACAGCTTACGCTAACAGGTCTAATATGTCTTGTCAATATTTCTAGTCTTTGTTTCTCTCGTGTTTTGCCACCAGGATATTGATTTTGTTTTTCTTGTTGTATTAGGTAGCAAGTTCCATCATAAGTTTTCGTAGCTATAGAGATGGCACTATGAGAATGTTGACGATAGGCTAATACATAGGGAGAATCAATGTAAACAAATCCTTCTGCTGTTCCTAATCTTAACCACAAATCGTTGTCTTCTGAATTAATCCATTGATCTGTGAAACCGCCTAATTTTTGTAAAATATCACGACAAATAACAACTGAACTGGTTAAAAATGACCTGACATCTTTACTGGATGCGTATAAATCTTGATAATATCTGTATTGAAGTTGGGGAATTTGTACAAATTCTAGCTCGTGTTCATTACTAAAAAATATAGATTCTCCTGCCAAAAAAGCTGGATTATTTGTTGCCTTAATGATTTGAGCATAAACATCTAACGTCCAAGGAAACCATAGATCGTCACTGTCAAGAAAAGCAATATAGTCTCCTTGAGAATGTTCAATGCCAATATTTCTTGCTTTTCCTGGACCTTGATTTTGTTGAGTAAAGATTTTGATTTTACTGCCGTATTGTTTTAAAATTTCAATAGTATTATCTATAGAACCATCATCAACAACAATAATTTCGTAATTATCAATATTAATATTTTGATTAAAAATTGAGTCAATTGTTATTGGAATTAAATTAGCTCTATTAAATACAGGAATAACGATGGAAAAAAATACCATACACCATACTAAGATTTTGAATTCAAAAATATTAATCAAATGTACCCGATTTAAAATCTCGTTTAAAGAGAGAAATTTTTTCTTCTAACTGATTTAGTTTATCATTAAATACTAAGTCTTTACTCAATTGAAACTTAGAGTGATGCACAAGCTTTTTAAGATAAGATACCATTCTTTTAATTTCAAAATATTTGAATACCGGATTTTTTCCGCTAAAACTATTAAATCTGTAAAACCGATTAATTTTGTATTCCATACTCAATGATTGGCAAAAATCCTTCCATTTAAAGTCGGGTATACCTGCATTAGATTTTACAGAGATCCAAGGTACTCGCAGTGCGTCAGCCACGATTGCACCATGCATAGCGGCGCTAACCACAAGTTCAGATTTGCTAATTTCTTGAAGAACTTTTTCTACCTTCCAACGTGGATCAATACAAATATAGTTTAATTGTCGACAAACTTCTAAGAATATTTCTGGGCTATTTTCCATCTCCCACGCATAGGGAATAAAAGCCACTTTATATTTTTTACTTGTATCAGCACGACGATAAATTCGGTTTACTAAAATAGCAGTATCAGCAATTCCTAATGCTTCTGGGAGGTTTAAGGCAGCAGCAGTCAGGGGACCTCTGACACAATATATTTTCCAAGTATCATCTATTTGCGGAAGTTTACCAAAACCATGACCAGTCCCAAAAATAACAGTACGTTTGAACTGTGGTAGATTTTCATTAAGCAGTGTTCCAAATCCTACAAATACGCTTTCAGAAGCATCATCATTAAAAACTCCGGGTAAAACTTGTGGCCAAAGCCAACCATTGAGATCATCACCAAAGTTACTAAAGGTAACATAACTTCTGGTTTTGTTTGCATAGTATAATTTCATTATAATTTCTCAATTACAGCAGCGATTCAGCATTCAGCAATAAAATCTTGTTGGTGTGAGATTTTGCAAGTCTCGTTGTGTACTTCATTTATCTGCAATATGCTGTATGTTGCAAATAATAACTAAGTCCAAATTCTGAGAGAATGCATTAATATTTTCAGTATTCTTTGGGTACAAGATTCCAAATGATTCGGTAGTTCGGCTGTATCTATAATATAACTTCCATCTTGTTGATCAGAATTTAGTTGATGAGAGTTGGTAATTTTATTTCGCCAATCTTTTTCTACAGCATGATCCCAACCAGGAAAACCCCGTTCTCTAGCAAGACGGCGAGTATCCAATCTTTTCTGAATTTGTTCAGGAGTTCTGTATTTATAATGCTTATATAAAATACGTTCTTTATTAACTACGCCTATATGTTTTGGCCATGAACCAATATCCCAAATTAAACCATCACGATGTCTGAAAAATCTAGGTTCAGAATTCTCAATTTTGTAAAACTTTAGTGATAATAATATTTCCGAGATTGGTTGACTAAAATCTAGGGAATTAATATCTTTATCAGTTAGGTAGTATTCGATAGCCATTCCCCAAACAACGTGATTAAACTGACTAACGTTAGCCAGAAATTCACGAGGAGACTTGAGATAAAATTCATCAGCATCAAGATGACACCACCAATCACCTGGCTTCGCTTGATGCTTGAAAGCATTGAATACTTCACCTCTGAGGGATTCTTGAAAGACTTTCCCATCTTGCTTCCAGGGAATAATTTGTCCATTCTGCATTGACAGAACTTTTTCCCAAGTACCATCTGTGCTTTCACCATCATAAACGTAGATATAATCAGACCACTGACAAGCTTGTTCTAAACAGAATCCAATAATATCAACTTCATTTTTGACTAAACAAATGGAGTGGATTTTAAATTTTTCCTTTTGCATATTTAATTATCTATTAAATTAAATCTAAAACCTGTCTTTTCAATTTTGCGGTTATTTCAGCAGCCTCAAAGCCAAAATAATGATATATGATCTGATATAATTTAGGCACTGTGGAGCTAGGTAACTGAAAATCGTGTTCTGATTTATAGATTTTCTTAATAATACTTTTAGCCCATGTTCCATTGAATAACCAAATTATTCTAGCACAGTCAAATCTCGATTTATTAATAGCATTAAGACGCTCATTATTAAGTTGATTAATTAATTTTAAATATGATTCTAAATCATCTGTGATTTCTGAACGATGCTGATAGGTTAATATTTTATCTTTTTTACAAAGAGTGGATTCACTCCATTGCCTGTAAACTGAACCAGAATCATGAAAATATGCAAATTTTTTCCCTCCTTTGAGAAGTCGTAAATATAACTCATGTTCTTGACAGACGGGTTGATTAATTTTCCATTTGCCTACATCTAAAAGAGCCTGTTTTTTCCACAGAGGACTACCTGTTTGCGGTAACTGCCACAAAGCTAACAAAATCCAAGGATCATGGGGTTCAGAAATAGGCAAAATCTCTTGCTTTACCATTTCTGTTTCCCAATATTCAAGAATACTGGGACTATAAATAATATCTATACTAGAGACTTGTTCTAGAAAATTGATTTGTTTTTCAATCTTGGTTAGCAGTAAATAATCATCTGCATCTAGATATTGTATCCATTCTCCTGTACTTAGTTCTAATAAACGATTACGGGCAACGTTACTTCCGCGATTTTCTCTTGTTTCCCAATAAATGGAATTACCAAAACCCTTAATTACTTCTAAACTTCCATCTGTAGAACCATCATCAACAACAATTACTTCTTTATAAGGATAAGTTTGATTTAATGCACTTTCTATGGCTTGTGCAATCCATTTTTCTGCGTTGTAGCAGGGAATAAGAATACTGACTTTTGGGTTCATATTGGATGGTTTTATACCACTAGAAAAATGAATAATTTAAACTGTCATTTCCTTTAGATATTTAGTTGCGTGGATTTGCAAGCGAGTTATCAAGTCATATTTAAAATTACTATGTGGTTTAATTACAATATCACTGTGTTCAGCGGCTGGAAAACTATTGAATAAATCTAGGTAAGTTTGATATGGATGATAGTCCGTAAGGATCTTATTCCTAGCTTGCGCCAGAGCAGGTTGGGCAGTTATATATATATCCTGAGTAATAGCTTGTTCTATAGATTTGACTGACCCTGCAATATCATTTACATCAATCATTTTTAATGATTCTGGCTCAAAATAGTCCAGTATATTTGGCGCTCCCCAGTAAAATGGAAAGCAGTTAGAAACAAAAGCATCGGCTAATTTTTCTGTCCAGTAATGTGGCCAAGCTCCATTTTCAAGAACTATATGATATTTGTAATCAAGTAGAGCATCTGCCTTACAATTAACCAATTCTTGAATACCTCTACCAAACCAATCTAACTGTCCACCAAGGTGTTTTTTGATTTCATACATAAAGTCTAGTCTTTGGCGATGACCAATAGTGTCAGTTTTGCTAGAAACTACTGCTGATATTAGTTTGGTTTTTGGTAAATTATATGTGTTAATTGCATCACGAATATTTATTTCCACATACCAATGATATCCAGCATAGGAAAGGATGCGCTTTGTGGATTTTACTCGATTATCTTGACCTAATGTACAGTAAAATTGTCTTGTATATCCTTCAGGAAGATGCAGGATATCTGGTGGTTCTTTTAAAACTAGCAGTGTGCGTGTTTTTGGACAACTCAGTTGGTATGTTCTATCTAATGCTTTGATGCTCTGATAGACTATGATTCCGTCAAATTTACCCTTTTCTGGATTAATAACAAATTGGGTCGATTGCCAAAAATTATCTCCATTTTCTGTAATAAATTGCTGAAAGTAATTTTGGGAATGAACGGAGGGATCTGACATTAATAATGCAATTACAGGCATAGATGAAAAAGTAATTAAATTAAAGTAATTATAAATTACTGGACTAATTAATTAATTAGTCCAAGACGTTTTCGTAAACCTGATAAGTTTTGATGCCAATATTATCCCATGATAATTTATCGCAACCATTTTTAACTAAATCACTTAATTTATTTAAGTCCACTTCAGTGCTTGCTTTTAATGATTTCAACAATCCCTCATTATCTGGGAATTCATAAAGCAACCAATCCCCTGATCCTAAAGTTTCAACTATGCTATTAGTACGAGGAGCAATAATTGGTTTATTGTAAGACATCGCTAAAATCAAACTACCAGAAGTTAAAATCTTTTCAAATGGTAACACGACTACATCAGCAGCACTAAAATAAAGATGTATTTTTCTATCTTCTACAAAGTCTGCATGAAGAATAACTCCTTGTGCCGAAGCAGCTAATTGAGTTAGTTTATGTAAATAAGGTTCATCTAATGCTTTTCCTGCTATCAATAAGGTGCTTGCTTGCAGAAATGCCTGGTTGTCACTCCAAACTTTTAGTAAATGTTCAAGTCCCTTGTAAGGTCGCAACATACCTAAGTTGAGGTAAATACGACTATCTAATGGTATTCCCAGAGCTTTTCTGGCTTCAATTTGAGAAATTAGGCTTCCGTAAATTTCTCTATAGTGTCCATGTGGAATAACTGCAAATTTTAATCTTTCGACTTGAAAATTCTGAGCAATATCTTCTATGGATAAAGCATGGTGAACAATAATTGTATCTGCTAATTTAAACAAATTTCGTTGCAACCATTTTTCTGAAAAAATAAATTGTGAATCATGGGAAATGTGATTATGATATGTCCAAACTATTTTCACACCTGCCCATTTAGTTAAGAAAATATCAATCAGAAGTTTTAAAGCATAAATTAATTTTGTGAATATATTTTTACCTTTGAAGTATGGATTTATCCAATGTAAATGTAAAATATTTATTTGTTTTTTACTTTTAATTGCTCTATAGATGGGAAAGACTCGACGATAACCACAAGGAAATAAAACTTTTACTCCTTGATTCTCTAAGGCTTTAGATAACAGTGTTTGATAAGGGTTATCAGTGCGGTAATCAGGTATCATCAAAACCCTTAAGGTTACTGCTAATTCTTCAGCAGAACTCATCGATGTAACTCCTTAAGAAATCCATTCTGCACCAAATGACGAATTCCTTCGCTGTACATTAGGTGTCTAATTTTGCCCACATAGTGACGAGATGGTGAACCGTTGATACTTCCTTCTAAATGGACATCATAAGCTGGTGGTAATAGTTCTACTCCAAAACGAGAACTACACAAAGCATAAATAGTTTGTTCAATGCGCCAGAAATGTCCAATAATATTTGGTAGGTCTAAAAATTCTTCTATCCAATTCAAATTCAATGAGTTTTTGTGAATTAGTCCTAATCCTGAATTGACTCTAGCAGCTAAATCAAAACCAATATTGGTTTTTACCATTTCTGGTCCAACTGTGTAAGCAGTATCTACATCAGCATTCAGTGTATTGAGTTGATAATCTGGGTTTTCAATGCGGTTGAGTAGTTCTGTGGGTTCTTTAAAAAATAAGATATCACTATCTAGAAGCAGCAAGCGATCGCTTTGCAAATATAAAGCGAAATCAAATACTTTAGGAGATAGGTGATTAGTCTTGCGAAACTCTAAACAGCGAGGATAAGATGATAATAATGGTAAAACGTTTTCCTCAGCTTGTTTTCTGTCAATAATCCGTGCATTGGGAAAATGATACTTAAAAGTTGCGATATTTTCCTGAGATAGAGTTCCATCATCGTGAATACACAGAGAATATTGACGCTGGGAAAAATGATAAAAAGACTTTAATGTCCAGACTAAGTTTAACCAATCTTTGGCAGAAGTCAGAACATGAATTTCACAAACTCTATCAGATGTATTAGGAATTGGCTGAGAATTTAATATACTTTTTCTCACACTATCTCTATAGTATGCTGTGATAAATCCATGCTTATATTTTTGTTGTAACTGATAAATTATTGAACCAATAGACATTTCTAATTCAACTCCATTTCAGTATTTTTCCGGTTCAGTATTTTTTTTTAAGTTTCAGTATTTTTTTTAAAACTGTTTTCAAAGAACTAGATAGAGTAAGTGAATTGTTTTGTTGATGCTTAACAAAATTTTGCAGATTTTCTGTTAAATATATTGACTTTTCTTTTTGTTGATTAACAAATAAACTAATTGTTTCTCTAATTTCGGATTTATTTGCTAAAACAAAATTTATTTTTTCAGAGAGTAAAGCAAATTCTGTAGTTTCTAAGCATAAATCTGAAAGATTAGCTTCTGCTAGTAAGCTATGCACTTTTTTATCGTAATTTATAGCGATAAATGGTTTTCCCATCTGCATAGCAAAGATGATAGCGTGATATCTACACGCCACCAAAATTTCACTTTCTCTTAATGGTTGCAAAGAAAATTCTTGGGGTGTTGAATCAACAAAATATTTCTTTAATAAATCAAAATCTCTATCCTGATTAAAATTTAATGGGAAAGGATTAAGTTGAAATGCTGATAATTCTTTAAACCACATTTCTACATCAAATTCTTTCCAGTGACATGGAACTAAATTGACTGCAATCTTATTGCTAGTGGAGCTATTGTTTTCTACTGGAAAAGGAAAACACCAAGTTAGGTCTGGATGCACTTCTACTTTGGGATGATTATTGAGTAAATACCTACTCTGATCATCTCTAACATAAAAGAATTCTGCTCTTTCAATTAAATCAGACAATTCAGCTAATAACTCTGGAGAAATTATATTGACTCCTAACCCAAGAACACCTATATTAGCTTTACATTTTTTTAGCCATTGTTTTGTATTTATCCATATTCCTACTCTTTCAAAGACTAGACCACCACCACCAATCAATATCCAATCGAAATTCTGAAGATATTCTTGTGGAGGAGGTAGATAGTGAGGTAAAAATATAATATTGTTACCCTGAAATAATTTAGTAATGCAGTATTGAATGCGGTCGTCTCCAGCATTAAGAGCATTATAGTAGCCAAAAACAGCAATTTTCATTATATATATGATATTTTTTCTAAAAAATATAAATAAAAGAGTTGATTTAATTTATGTTCTTAATAAATGAATTACTTTATAGCTTCAGTCACTTTATCAGAAAACACACCTCACTCATTCAAATAACTATCTCTTATAGTTAATTTAACTCGACTCCATTTTTTTGAAATCTTCTCATTGTTGGGTAATAAAAATTATTCAATCCATCCAGTGAACATTATTTTTTAATAATGACTTTATCCTGTTGACAAATCCTGAACTCAATAAAATTTGTGGATTAGTCAAAATAATTTTTAATAGCTTTGCATATCTCTTCTGTTTCCTATCGTTTGATTGAATAGACATTTTAACTTGTTCCAAGAATACAGCTTGGTACAACCAGTTACCCTGTAATAAGCATCGCTTTTGAAGCGAAATTATGGTGGAACTACTCCAAAGCAGTGGTTGTATAAGATGAAGTAATTCAGCTGCTACTTTTAAATTTTGATTGGATTTTTGATGCTCAGTACATCGAAAACAAGATAATTCAGAATCTATTTTCCTGACGAGTCCATCAGCTTGAATGATTCTGCACCAGTAGTCATAATCCATGACAAAGGTAAGTTCTTCCTTTAAAAAACCAATCTTCTCTGAAATGCGTCTTGTCCAAAAAACTTCCGGTTGCACAAATTGGCGTTTTTTCCACCATACATCCCACAAATCTAAAATTTCTTCTAAAGTTTGTATATCGCCAAATTGTTCACCGATTTTTTCCCCTTGTTGGTTTACATAGCGACAGACTCCGTGCAGTAAGTCAGTGTCAGGAAATTGGTGAAAATGTTCAGCTACCTTCAACAGTGTTCCTGGCAAGTAATAGTCATCACTGTTGATATAAGCGATGATATCACCAGTGGCTTTGGCAAGCCCTTTATTAATAGCATGAGTTTGACCGTTATCAGGTTCACTTACCCAATAATATATCGAAGGTTCATATTTATTGATAATATCAACGGTGTTATCTGTACTACCGCCATCAATAATTATATATTCTAGATTAGGATAACCTTGGAGTAATACTGAACGAATCGTTTCTTCAATAAATATCCCTTGATTATAGCTGGGTGTGATAATACTAATGCGAGGGTATGTAGAAATATTTGCTGTTTTGGATATGCAATCTTGCTGCTGATTAGTCCAAGGCCAATCTGATTTATGCAATGAATGTGAAGACAAATAATCCAAGCTCATATTCCTAGTTGTTCTGGTATATCTCTATATTTAGAGTGTTTTGCAGGGCTACCAAAAACTATTGAATATGGTTCAACATCTTTGGTGACTACTGAATTAGCGCCTATGACAGATCCTCTGCCAATAGTTATACCGGGCAAAATTACTGAATGCGTACCTATCCAAACATCATCCTCTATCACTACCTGCTTGTGGATCACGTTCTTACGCATATCCTGTTGTTGATAGTCATGGGTAACTGAAGTAATAGCTGTGTGAGAACCAATCAATACGCGATGGCCTATTTTAATTCCCCCTTCACACCACATATGTACATATGTGCCTAGTGAGACGTAGTTACCAATTTCCAGATTACTGGGCTTGCTAATATACAACGGCACGTAAATATGGCATCCTTCACCATGACTTTTTAACTGGTGTATCAAAGTGTACTTTTGACTTTCTAGCAAATATTCATTAATTTTTTGGAAAAATTTTACTCTGATTGGTATGATAAATTCTCTAATCCTTTTACTCAGCATACCAAGTGCCTTGAATACTTATTTTTCCTAAGCGTTGATCATATTTGTTCCCATTTATAAATGCTGATTCTACGTAAAATGATTCAGCAAGTTCTACCCAGTCAACAAAGCGTTTATTTTTATCAAAAATACCTGCCGATATTGTATATTTACCAGGCATTAGGGGATTAGTAAATTCTACACTTATTGTTCCATAATTGGATAATGGTTGAATATTACTGAGGGAATCTCTTTGGAATAAACTAGTTTGTACTTCTCCATCTTCTAAGTTGTAGATAAGCACAAAGAAATCTAATTCATCTATTGGTTTATTAATTTTATATTTAATAGAGATTTTGACTTTCTCAAAGATAGATAAAGCAATCTCAGAATTGTCTAGATTATTTATGGTAATTTTTTCTATTTCTGCTCTAAAATCACCTTTTATATGATGATATATATTTGCCTGATGAAAATGTTTTCCCTGAGTAGATTTTTGCATATACTGTGATATGGCCTCATGAGGATTACCTTGAAAAATTAAGTTGCCTTGATACAATAAAAATGCACAATTACACAGTTGTTTAACTGTCGCCATATTATGGCTAACAAATAAAACTGTTCTCCCCTCCTTTCCTACATCCTCCATTTTCCCCAAACACTTTTGCTGAAAAGCAGCATCACCCACTGCTAATACTTCATCTACGATTAAAATCTCTGGTTCTAAATGTGCTGCTACCGCAAAAGCCAGTCTTACATACATTCCTGATGAATAACGCTTCACTGGTGTATCTAAAAATTTTTCTACTTCAGAAAAAGCAACAATTTCATCAAATTTTCGTTTAATCTCTGCCTTACTCATCCCCAAAATTGCACCGTTAAGGTAAATATTCTCTCTTCCTGTCAATTCTGGATGAAACCCAGTACCTACCTCCAATAAACTAGCAATTCTTCCCTTAATATTAATACATCCGTGGGTAGGTTCTGTAATTCTACTTAAAATCTTTAAGAGCGTTGATTTTCCAGCTCCGTTACGTCCAATAATTCCAACTCTGTCACCTTGTTTAATCTCAAAAGATACATCCTTTAACGCCCAAAATTCTTCACAGTTAGGATTTTCGGTTTTGGCTTTAGGATTGATTAAACTACCAAGAGATTTAATCTGATTAGCTATTACATCGCGTAGGACAGTATACCTTTCCTGTTGCTGATGAGCAATAATATATTTTTTACTTAAGTTTTCAATGCGAATAACTGTGTCTGACATAGGTAAAAATTTTGTGGAGAGAAACATTAACTATACTCACAATTAATGCTTCTCTGAAGAATTACAAATAATTTAGATGAGTCAGTCCTAAACAAGCGCAATAATATACAATATACAGCAGCATTATAAAATATCAGACTTTTCTATGAATTTTACCATATTTTGTTCAATGTTTTTATATTTAGTTAAACAGTGAAATTCAGGCTTTAAAGCTGGTTCATAGCAGTCATCAAGCAGTCATCAAAACGTATAAAAACTTAATTCCTCATTACGTATAAAAAACTTAATTTCTCATTGACTTAATTTTTCATTGAGAGGAAAAATAAGTATTCGACGCTCGTTTATACTATACAAGCCTTTAACGTTCTGTTCTCGGAACATAGCGTTAGGCATGGGGAGTACTAAAGTTCAGCATAACTTTTCAAGAATATTCTTAGAGAATAGTGTTTCTGTTACTGATGTTCAATAATATATTTTCTGACAGCGAATCTAAATTACATCTGCGAACTTCCTTTCCATCTTGCGGAAATACCAGATACCACTCAACAATAGTGAAAATACAAGAATCAAAGAGAGAATAAACCCTGGTATATACAAATTTGTATCACCACCTAAAATTGCCCAACGGAAACCATCAATTACCCCTACCATTGGGTTTAATGAGTAAATAAACCGCCACTGTTCAGGAACAAGGCTGCTACTAAACCCTACTGGTGACATGTACAAACCAAACTGCACAATAAACGGCACAATATAACGGAAATCCCGATATTGAACATTCAAGGAAGCAAACCATAATCCTGCTCCCATTGAAGCAGCAAAGGCAATACTAATAAATAAGGGTAGGAACAAAATTCTCCAACTGGGGACGAAGTTGTACCAGGCCATTAGTGCTAATAAGATTATTCCAGAAATCATAAAGTCTATAAAGCTAACTACTACCGCACTTGTAGGTACTACTAATCTGGGAAAATAGACTTTGGAAATTAGGTTAGAATTGGTAATCAAACTGGTGCTGCATTCTGAGAGGGAATTGGCGAAAAACTGCCAAGGTAACATTGCACAAAAAACAAGGATAGGATAAGGCACACCCTGAGATGGCAATTTTGCTAATCGCCCAAACACGACTGTAAATACCACCATCGTTAAAAACGGACGAATTAAAGCCCAAGCAATGCCAATGCTTGTTTGCTTGTACCGAACTAAAATATCTCGCCATGCAAGGAAATAAAATAATTCCCGATAGCACCAGAGGTCTTTCCAGTATTGCCCTTCGGTTCTTCCGGCTTCAATTATTAATTCGGGCTGGGAAATTGTGTCTTTCATATCAGAAGTTTTCTTGCTGCTAAGCTCAATACACTACACTGGTTTAAATTCTCATAATCCTTAGTTAATCACCCAGAAATCTTTTATGGTGTTACCACCAATAACCTGTGATTGCCTGAAGGTAAACTCTCCTACAGAGGGGTTTCTATGGGGATTAATAACTCCTGTTGCTTGCTGCCAAAGTTCTGCTGATGCTAATGATAACTGATATACTGATTCACTTTTACGGATGTGATACCATTTGGTTGCCTGGCAATCTTCACACCAAAAAGCTTCTAACCACTCTCCCTCTAAAGGAACTGCCGTTTTGGCCGCTACTAACATCAGGGCTTCTTTTCGTCTTATGCCTCTCTCTTGTAATTGTCCTGCACGTTCAGCAAATAAGCTGTATTTTTGACTCATGCTGTCCATGTAGCAGCTATGTAGTGGACAATAAATACCTCGCCGTTTGGAACGATTCCGATTTCGGTCACACCTTCTCTTCACTTCGGCCTCCCTATAAGTAAGTTTGATATAAAAATATCACAAGAAGGTTGCGTTGGCAGGACTGAGATCAACAAGACCATCAAAGCCCTGCTCCTAATTTAAAAAAAGTTGAGTTATTAAATTGGAAAAACTAAGTTTAGTTAATTAGTTGCATATGTTAGCACATTTGTAGTTTATTGGCATACTGCAGCCAATAAACTACAAATGTGATTTTTGTAAAACCTGGAAATATTCTTTGGCTATAATTTGCGGTGTAAAATTTGACTGCAAGTACTGCCGTGATGCTTTGCCCATAAGTTCTGCTAATTGGCGATCGCTATTTAGCAAACGGATAAATTCAGCTAGAGCAAGACTATCTCCATTCTCTACACACACTCCACAGTTGCCTTCAGCAATGAGTTGTCGCAAATAAGAATATTTTGAACAAATCGCTGCTATTGGCCTTCCAGCTGCTAATGCTGGGTAAAGCTTGCTGGGAGCAACAAGACTTTCCATGCCAGCCTCTACACTTACTAAGGAGAGGTCGCAAGCTGTCAGGGAGTAAGGGAGTACCTGTTTGTCTTGATACGGTAGAAATAAAAAATTGGTTACTCCTGATTTATTTACCGCTTCTATGAAACTTTTTCGTTTTGCTCCACTACCAATGCAAACAAACTGAATAGGTTCGTTTCGTAGTTGTTTGGCAGTTTCCAGAATGGTGTCCATGTCGTGACACCTGCCCATATTACCAGAATAGAGGACAGTGAATTTGTTGACTAAATTATGCTCCTCGGCAAACCAATTTATTTCTTTAGCAATCGGGACAATTAAGTCAGGATCTCCCCAACTATGAATCACAGATACTTTATCTGCTACTTCTGGACAGATTGCTATTACTCTCTTTTTCATATCAGGACTGAGAACCACAATACCCTTGGATTTACGCCACATCATTCTGTTCAGTTGCCGCCAAAACCCTGCCAGCCAATGATTTCTTTTGATTACTTGCAAGGCGATCGCAATATCAGGATAAAGATCATAGATTAAGCAAACGTAAGAAATTTTCAAACATAGGTGTGCTAAATATCCTGCAATTGGTAAAAAAGGTGGCGCAGACGTTACTAGAAATACATTGTGCCGACGGAAATTCCTGATAATATGAAGAAAAGCACGCAATGTAAATAGGACACCATTTACTGCTTTGCCACGAATCCTTCCCGACCAAACTTGGGTAGACCGTGATCGCCGAATACGAATAGCACCTTCTTCCTCAACTGACGGTGCATTTGCGGTCGAAAAAGCATACCCGGGTTGCCCTGTAAATACCTCAATATTTACCCCTTGTTGCTCTAACTGTTTTACCAGTTCTTCAATTAACTGTCCAGTAGCCGCATAGTCTGGTGGAAAGAATTCCGTTATTATTGATACTTTAACTGATTTTGTAACGGAGTTTTCATTATTTTTAGCAGTATCAGATAAGTTTATGGTAGATAACCCCGATCCTGTAAATTTTTTCTCCTTATAAATTTGTTTGCTGTCACTAATTGGTTTGGTACCTTTCCTTAGTACGTCAGTACTATCTCCAAATTCCTGAGTTCGCGATGCTGTAGGATTAGAAGTTGTTGACTTTTTCGGCCAGAATGCCATGAGTGTAGTTTCCTGCAGAAAATTTTTATGCTTACAGGTAGGTAATATTGACAACAATTAACCAGTAAATATTTTTCCTCAATCGCTAGTTGTTCATTTGGTTAATTTTATATCACCTGTTATCAAACGCTGATATTGTCACTAACCATAGGGTAAATACCTGTTGCGGGAAGATTGATTCTTTAAAAATGACTAAGGAAAATCACTTTTCTCAATACATAGATTTATTTGCACAGCTAGCGAGAGAGTATATAGAGAAAACAAAGTTTTCAGGCATTTAGTTGAGTACAGTAGATAAAAAGCCATGATAAAAAATTCTCGTGAGTAAGAAAATACACTAGGAACAATCTTCATCAAATTTTGATAAACTTGTTCTATATATATCAGAATCAAAATATCTGAAAAAGTTTCCTGATCATTTTTTTAAAATTATGATATTTTAAGACCTAACAATTAGCGATTATACTACTAATCATCCAGAGAACAAGGTCAAATTAGCTTCTACTGTACTGTTATAGACTTAAATTATCACCAACTCTATCCTAACGCTTCAATAAACTACGTCGTAAATTATCCAAAGCCTGACAGGCACTCATATAACGAATAAACGATCGATGCCACATTGCCCCAAATCTGCACTCATAACTTTTCACTTCATCTCCTGAGCCAGCTAAACCAATATATACTAACCCCACTGGTTTAGCCACATTTCCCCCAGTCGGACCAGCAATTCCCGTAATACTTAATCCCCAAGTGGTGAAGAGACGACCTTTTACACCCACAGCCATTTGTTCTGCTACAGTAGCACTTACTGCCCCAAACTTATCTAAATCTTCTGGGTTAACTCCCAATAAACCAACTTTTACCGAATTGTCATAAGAAATTACTCCACCCAAAAAGTAATCAGAACTACCAGAAATTTCCGTCAACATTTGCCCCAGTCCACCACCAGTGCAAGATTCTGCTACTGATAAAGTTTCCCCTGATGACCGCAATAAGTCACCAACAACAGAAGCTAAAGTATCATCATCAGCACCGTAACAATCTAATCCACCTATTTCCCGAAGTTGTTTTTCAATTGGTGAAATTAAATCTGCTGAGGCTGTTGAGTCAGATGCTTTAGCAGAAATTCGTAGCCTGACTTCTCCATTACCCGCATAAGGGGCGACTGTCGGGTTAGGTAAATTCAGATAAGCAGATACCTTTTCTGCTAAAATAGATTCACCAATACCCCAAAATTTTAAACTCCGACTGTAAATAATTTCCTTGCCCCAACCTTGACTTTTCAGAAAAGGTACTGCTGTTTCTGACCACATTCGGTGCATTTCGCTGGGAACACCAGGGAAGGTAAGAATTGTTAATCCAGGTCGGGGTTGCCAAATAATACCTGGTGCTGTTCCTGTAGGGTTGGGTAAAATTTCTGCACCTTGGGGAATTAATGCTTGTTTACGGTTACTAGGAGACATTACCCGACCACGTTGGGTAAATTTCTCACTTATATCTTCAATAATTGCGGCGTTTTCAACCAAAGGAACACCAAAAAAATCAGCAATGGTTTCACAGGTGAGGTCATCAGGTGTAGGGCCAAGACCACCAGTGAAAATGAGAATTTGCACTCTGGAAGCAGCAATTTCGATAACTTGCTTAATTCGTTCGGGATTATCCCCAACTACTGTTTGATAGTAGTGCGGAATTCCTAGTTGTGCTAACTGCTGGGCAAGAAATTTGGCATTGCTGTTAAGGATATCTCCTAGTAGCAATTCAGTACCGACACAAATAATTTCTGCACTCATGGGATTGGGGGCTGGGGGTGATGAGGGTAATGGGGAAATAATTTTCCTAATTATTGACTAATGACTAATGACTAATGACTAATAACCAAAATTAGGATTGTCGAGACAGTTTCCAAACTCGCCAGATGGCAAGGCTTAATAAGGAGCTAGAAGCACAGGCGTAAGTCATACCACTGGGAATGCCAGCAATAGCTAATGCTAAACTACCTACCCACAGAGTTAAAGAATAAATAAACAACACTGTTAATCTATGGGACAAACCTACTCTTAAAAGTCTATGGTGTAAATGGCTGTGTCCATCAGCTACCCAAGGTAATTTACCCCGGCGTAGTCGGGTTAAAATGACGGCTGACATATCAACAATTGGTACTGCCAAAATCAAATATGGCAATATGACAGCTGTAAAAGCTGGAACTTTAACTAACCCAATTACACCCACAGCGGCTAAAGTGAATCCCATAAAATAGGAACCACCATCACCCATAAATATTTGGGCTGGGTTGAAGTTATAGCGGAGAAATCCTAATGCTGCACCAGCTAAGGCGGCTGCAATTAAGGCTGCTGCTGGTTGATGCATAAATAAGGATACGAAGAGCATGACTACAGCGGCAATTCCAGTTACTCCAGCGGCTAGTCCGTCTAAACCATCAATCCAGTTGATAGCATTTACCATTCCTACTAGCCAAATTACTGTAATCGGTAAACTCAGCCAGTGTAAATTAACTATGCCGATTGTGGGAATCGTAACGAAATCTATGCTGACTCCTGCTTTCCATGCACCAGCTGCCACAATTATTTGTATCAACAGGCGTACTAAGGGGGATAGGTTTAATAAATCGTCTGTTAAACCAATGAGAAAAAAGCCTACACCACCTAGTATTACACCGCAAACTTGCCACTCTTTGTCCGGTGGCAGATTTGCGAAACCCCCCAACCACCAGACAATTAACAGGGATATGAATGTACCGGCAAAGATAGAAACTCCTCCCAGGCGTACCATCGGACGTTGATGAACTTTTCTGCCTCCAGGTTTATCTAAATGTCCGCTTTTGATGCCAATTTTTTTGACATCGGGTATAGTCCACAGAACGACTATGGCGGCTATAAGGAAGGCAATCAGATGATAAATCTGAGCAGGCATCGGTATTTTTTAATAAGTATTTGTTATGAGAAAATTTGTTTGTGTGAGAGCGATTTCTATCTATATGTACTACATTTGGGACATTTATCACCATCAGAATATTTCAGAATAGCGATTTTAGAATTTAGAGTTTGAGATAATAATTCAAAATCCCAAATCTAAATTCTAAAATCGCTTACGCTAGAACTGGCTGGGGAATTTCTAAATGAGGATACAAGGGGAAGCGATTGCACAATGATGCTACTCGTTGCTTACAATCCTTGGCTACTTTATCTGAACCTGGGTCAAGTAAGCGATCGCTAATAATATCACCAATTTCCCTAAATTCTGTTGCACCTAAACCCCTTGTTGTCATTGCCGGTGAACCTAGTCTGAGACCACTGGTAATAAATGGTGATTCTGGCTCAAAAGGTACAGTATTTTTATTAGCAGTAATATTCACACCGCTAAGTAGCTGATCAGCTTTCTTACCGGTCATGTCGATAGAACGTAAATCTACTAATATTAAATGATTATCAGTCCCATCTGATACTAGCTTTAACCCCCTATTTTGTAGTTGGGTAGCCAAAGCGCGAGCATTTTCAATTACTTCACCAGAATAGGTTGTAAACTCTGGCTTGAGAGCTTCACCAAAAGCTACTGCTTTACCAGCAATAACGTGTTCTAATGGCCCTCCTTGAGTGCCAGGGAAAACTGATTTATCCAGCTTTTTACCCAGTTCTGGATCAGGGGTTAAAATCAAACCTCCTCTGGGACCCCGTAAAGTTTTGTGAGTTGTTGTTGTTACTACATCACAATAAGGAAGCGGGTTGGGATGATGTCCTGTAGCCACTAAGCCAGCAACATGAGCAATATCGGCAAGCAGGTAAGCACCTATTTCATTAGCAATGCTGCGGAATTTTTCAAAGTTTATAATCCGGGGATAAGCTGAATAACCACAAATTAACAGCTTAGGACGTTCTTTCAGGGCTAAATCACGGATTTGGTCATAGTCCAGTTGTTCTGTTTCCCTACTCACGCCATAGTGACGTACTTTAAACCACTTACCGGAAACATTAACTGGTGAACCATGGGTCAGGTGTCCACCGTGTGACAAGTCCATGCCCATAATTGTGTCCCCTGGTTCTAACAAAGTTAGAAACACAGCAAAGTTAGCTTGTGCGCCAGAATGGGGTTGAACGTTAGCATGAGCAGCACCAAATAACTGTTTAGCTCTGTCAATGGCTATTTGCTCAATTTTGTCAACGAATTCACAACCGCCATAATAGCGTTTACCTGGTAAGCCTTCTGCATACTTATTGGTTAATATAGAGCCTTGAGCCGCTAATACAGAAGGCGAGGTGAAGTTCTCACTGGCAATTAACTCTAAGTGGTCACGTTGACGCTGTAGTTCTTGGTTAATTAACTCGCTAACAGCAGAATCGGCGGATTTAAGTAGGTCTGAGTTGTTATTATTCACATTATTTATCCTTGTAGAGATTGGTGAAACTTGAGATTTTTTCAGTAGAGTATTAACTGTGTTATAACTCTTCTTTTAATTTTATTGACTCTTGACCTCATTATTCAGCGCCAAGCCAATCAATATCATGTATCAGCAAGCTGTTTTTGAATGCTTGACGACACAAATAGGTAACACTGTTAAAGAGATAGATAAAAATGGCATTTTTATCTATCTCTTTAACAGTGTTACCTATTTTTAATTATGTGTCTTTCTACTAATTGCATTCTGACTCCAGGCATCTAAAAATACACTCTGTTTTTTGTTTTCTCCGATGCAAAACGTAAATTCTTGCACAAAAACTAGTAATGATTGACACAAAATCTTTTAAGATATCTTCTGTTTCCTCTTCGGCAATATTTACTACTTTAATATCTTTGCCTTGTTGATTCAGTAAGAATTTTAGATAATTGAAACCTATTCTAGTTAAACGGTCTTTGTGTTCTACCACTATCCGATGATAGTTGTCTTGAAGTAATGTTATTAGTTTTTTCGATTATCGTTTACTCCACTCCCTACTTCTTTGACAACTCCTGTAATTTGATAACCTTTGGCTTCATAATATTTTTTCAATCTTTACTATTTGGCTATCAAGGTTAGATTTATTTTCTGCGCTAGAAACACGAGCATAGATAACTACGCCTTCAACAGTTTTGTTTGTGTCTACAATTACTGTACCTGTTGGTAGTTGGGAAGCTTTCAGTTCTACCCTTTTCCACTTTCCACATTATCCAGGCAGTGTGGTAACTTATTCCTTTCGATTTGGCATCGTCAGATAATTTCATTCTCTTAGTCAAGACCTTAACCAAAATAAAAGGCTACAAAAGTTTTGGCCAAACCGACGAAATTAAACACACATAAGCGTTTCGCTTAAAAGCTAGTTTGGAATCTCAAACCCTTATACTGCAGTTAATGCGTTAAAAAACACTTCTAGGAAACCTGGAAGGAATTTTTAACACTGATTGTTTTTGACAAGCCTCAAAGAAATGGGAGTTAATGGTTAAAGCATCATGAACTCACCCTCCTATTTCTCCTATTTTGGGGACGGTATTGCTTAGTATAACACAATTGATTATATCTGAATATATTTGACTATATTTTTTTGTGGTTTAAATTATACACCAGATACTAGCTTTTTATCTTCTGCCTGTAAATAAGCAATTATGAAAATCTCAGTATTAATTCTGACTAACAACAATGAATATCTGAAAAATATAATATACAATGAATCAACGTAGCCAATAGCAAATTTTTGCTATTGGCTACGTTTCTAGCTTGATGCTAAAAATAAATATCAATGGAGGTGGATTTCTTGGCTTTCTTGTCCACAGCAAATTACCAAAATTGACAAAGTTCAGATAGCACACAGATTGAAAGCTCCCTTGCAGTATATACTCATATCCTCCCTGGGATAAAATGTGGGCGGAAATGAGGATTTAGAGGAGGTATTTGGATGCTAGTCATTTTAATGGATGATTAAATCTTTACTCCTGAGCAGGTTTGCCAATCTTGTGTGTTCGCTAGTAACAGTGGAGAGCCTCGCTGGCATGGCGGTCAACTGCACTTTGGTCAAGCTATTCGGAAATTTGCTGAACAGCGGTCAGAATAGTATGAGTGTGTGATGGATTTTCGCATTGCCCATATAAATTAATCTAATTTTCTAGCAATATCAAGCAATTGCGTTATCCTATGGTCAAATAGCTATTGAAATTTAGCCATAGGAGAATTTACTATGTCTTGGCGCGGATCGATAACTGTTCCTGACCGAATTTTCGCTTGTTTGCCATATTTGCTACCTTTAATTGACAGTCTGGTCTTTAGTAGCTCTTTGCTTCAACAGTTTCCTGTATTGGCAATTCTGCTTCTACCACTGCAACCAGTGCAAAAAATTTACGCTGGTCTAGGGCAAATTGGTCAAATAATTGTGTTTTTTGCCTTGTTCATCTTGGTGGTGAGAAACGAAAAAGTTAGTCATTTCATTCGTTTTAACACAATGCAGGCAATTCTTTTAGATATTGTGATATTTTTATGTTCCATTCTACTGCGAATTTTAACTCCGATTCCTGGTACTGGTTTTGCCATAGAAACTCTGGCCAATACTATATTTTTAGGTATTGTGGCATCTGTTGTTTATTCTGTGTTCCAGTCTCTGATGGGACGCTATGCGGAAATTCCAGCAATCTCTGATGCTGTTTATCTGCAAGTGCGTTAGAGGTTAACGGGTTATCACACTATTTTCTAGGCGACCAATACCTTCTATTTCTACTCGAACGAGATCGCCTAGGTTTAATGGCCCCACTCCAAATGGTGTACCTGTTAGCACGACATCCCCAGGTAATAGTGTCATCACTTGACTAATATAAGACACTAAAAAATCTGGCGAGAAAACCATCTGATCAATACAGGCAGATTGGACTGGATGGGGGTCGTCATTTAAAAAGGTCTGCAATCTGGCTCCTGGATTTAATTCTCGGACAATCCAAGGGCCTAAAGGACAGAATGTATCAAAACTTTTGGCTCGTGTCCATTGAGCATCTTTTTTTTGTAAATCCCTGGCTGTGACATCATTGGCTATGGTGTAACCCCAAATTTTGGTTTGGGCTTCTTCTGGTGTACAGTCACAGGTGCGCTCGCCGATTACCAATGCTAACTCGCCTTCATAGTCTACTCTTTGCGACTGCGGAGGATACTTAATTTCTCTTTCCGAAGCAATTACAGATGTAGGCGGTTTGAAGAATATCAATGGTTCAGCAGGTACAGAAGTTCCCATCTCTGCTGCATGGTCGGCATAATTCTTACCTACCCCCACAATTTTGGAAGGAGAACAAGGAGCCAGAATTTGGTATTTGTCTGGTTCCAAAATTAAATCACTGGGTTGACCATCCAACCAAGGTGGAGCATCTAGAACTTCCACGTTGAATGATAGTTGCAGCAACCCATAGTAAATTGTGCCTTCTTGACTCTTAACTCGCACATAGCGTTGCGCCATAACCTTGATGAATATCCTTAAAAGATCCAAATTTCGGTTGATTTGGCTTAATGATTTAAATTGAAAACTGGTAAGATTATAGGATAAATGCTGAAAATTCCATCAAAAACCCCAAGCCTAAAGGCGGGAGCTTGAAAAGCCCTGATCTGACCAGACTAAGTACCTTGGGAACTACGTTTAGAGGCCAGAGTTCAAGACGTTTAACTCCAGAACTCCAGGGATTAAAACTAGCATCAAAGTTTATCTTGCTGTTAATTGTGTTAATATAGTATTCCTTGTTGCTTCAGATGTTAATTTGTACCACCAGTGTTTAGATAATACCTGTATACAGTAGCATCAGCAGCCTTTTTGTCCATAAGGTGACTAGAAATATATGACGACCGTTTACGAGACAATGTACATTCTCCGTCCTGATTTGGGAGATGAGCAAGTAGAGCAAGCTGTTGCTAAATATCAGAACTTATTAACTGAGCAAGGCGCTCAGAATATCGAAATTCAAAATCGAGGTAAACGTCGTCTTGCTTATGAAATCAATCGGCATCGTGACGGCATCTACATCCAATTTAACTATACAGCCCTAGCAACTGCGATCACACCCGTAGAACGTGCGATGAGACTTAGTGAAGAAGTAATTCGCTACATGACAACTAAGCAAGTAGTGCGTGAAGATAAAACAGCTAAAGAAGCTGTAACAGCCTAAAAACTGCTAAGTGGGGAATTCCTTAATAATTCCTCACTAAAAGCCTACCAATATTTTTTCTATCACAGGCATATTGGTTGCTATACAGTAACATTTAACACTTCAAACGCCAATTATCAGTAATTTTTAAATAAATTTGCATATTTGAACAGTTGTCAATTTCTCTTAATTGCGGTATGTTTTTCATAAAATAGTGGAGTAAGTGTTTTTGCCCTAACTTATCATGTATAGGAAAAAACAGTTCAGCATAAATCATGAATTTATTTTACAGACTATTATCGCAATCATACTTAAGAGATGTAAGCCACTGTGAGCCAATCTGACACCCCCAATATCCAAGCTATATCAACTGAAGTATCCCAGTTGCGTCAAGAGTTGCAACTTAGAGACCAATTAGTGCAACAGTTATCTCAAGAACTGTTCCGTTTGGTAAAGGGAAATACCAGTTTTATCCCTCAACGGTCTGAAACCCAGTGCGATTTAAGTCAATTAGAAGCTTTAAGAGAACAACTTCAAGCTGTCGAACAGCAAGTAACTTTCTATCAAGAGCAAATTACATCTCGTGACTCGGAAATTTACCAATTGCGACAATCAGTTCAAGAACTCACTGATCGTAGTCGCATGTTGGAGCAAGTAGTCCAAGAATTACCGCAAATTTACCGTCGGAAATTTGAGGAAAGGATGACTCCAGTGAGAGATAAAGTAGCAATGCTACAGCGAGAAAATCGCCAACTACAAGCTGAACTACAAAGTGTAAGTTATCGGTTAGCACTAAAAACACGGCACGCAAGTCATAGTGGTATAGACTTACCAAATTTCTCTAGTTCTATATCTGGACAAAGCAGTATATCTGCTCCTCAAAATGCCTAAATTTACGACAGGGAACAAGAGGTTTGAAATGATATTTTGTATCCCTGACGCAAACAATTTTTAATTTTTTCAATTTTGAATGTTATTAGTTGCATTTTTAAAACCTAGTTGCTAAATCTCTAGTTACCCTAGTACGGCACGGCGTAAATAAACCACCCATTTAAAATTGTTCAAAACCTGACATCATAGTCATTTTGAATTTTGAATTCGGCATGTTACTAGAGGTTTTTTAGGTCAAATAGAGATTTAGCTTCCTAGATCCAGAATTTAAAGGGTAATCATATTGGGTAATTTGCTAACAAAGTGAAAAAATCAAAGATGTTGTTTAACCTGGCTAATTTTTTCTGAGAAAAATCGGGATTTAGCCTGCTTTTACCAGACTTTGCTCATTGAAGCTAGAAAATATGTCTTCGTAATTGTTAACTATCTCAAACACTGAATCTAGATGAGTAAGTTCCAAAATTAATCTTACAGGAGCATGGACATTGCAAAGAACCAAACGACAACCTATTTGACGCACCGTTTTTAGTGCTTGAACAAGAGGAACTAAACCAGAACTATCCATAAAATCAACTTCTGCTAGATCAATAACCCAAAGCTGGTTAGGCAGGGGGGTTACTCCAGCCATCTCTTTGCTCAAGGCCGTACCAACTTCTAAGTCTATACTTGCTTGTGGTTTGAACAAAATAACCTGGCGTTCTTGTGTAAGAGTCATAAATTTAACTGGGTAGTTGAACTGGGCATTTGAAACCTTAAAAGAAGGGATATTACATCACTACTGATTAAGTTATAACAGTGTAATTACTGTTTTCACCCGATTCTTCGGGACTTAATGCAATTATAGTTGATACGATCTGATACAGAAATGACAACGTATAATTTTTGATAGATAAATCGAGTATAAGCATTAATGCTTCAGTATTTCGGTAGGGAATTTAACTATTCTGAAATTTTTATAACTTTTATATATTTTTATAACTTTTTTATAAGAAAATCTGAGTAGTGCAGAGCAAACAGAAAAAAAATGATTTTTTGTCGCATTTTGATTGACACTCTCACCATAAACAAGCCAAGATATACTAAACGTAAAAATTTGTAAAGTCGGCGGTGCTGGATGTCTTTTGAGCTAATTTCACTAGAAAACATCCAAGATTTTGCTCAATCCTACGGTTATTGGGCAATTTTTCTGGGGATTGTGCTAGAGAATTTGGGCATTCCTCTTCCCGGTGAAACTGTGACTCTAGTAGGAGGTTTCTTAGCTGGTAGTGATGAACTTAATTACTGGCTTGTTCTGGGTGACGCTGTTACAGGTGCTGTAATTGGCGGTAATTGCGGTTATTGGATTGGTAGGGTTGGTGGTTGGCCTTTCCTACTACAAGTTGGAAAGATATTCCGCATATCTGAAGCACGACTATTAAGTATTAAAGATCAATTTAGTGAAAATGCTGCTAAAGCTGTATTTTTTGGTCGCTTTTTCGCCTTACTGAGGATTTTTGCATCGCCACTTGCTGGTATAGCTGAAATGCCATTTGGGAAATTCTTGGTATATAATTTAGCAGGGGCAACTGCCTGGGCTGGTGTAATGGTAACGTTAGCTTTCTTTGCTGGCAGAATTGTTTCCCTAGAACAATTAGTTGCTTGGGTAAGTCAATTTGCTATTTTGGCGTTACTTATTCTAGTGGTTGTGATTGTTGTGCCTATTTGGTGGGAATCCCGCCAAGTTAAGCATCAAACTGGGGACTAGGGACTGGGCACTGGGGAGCAGGGGAGAAAAATATTCTCCCCTGCTCCCCAGCTTTTTATTTGTTGCTCTGCGCCCAAATGCGGGTAGGTAGACCCCAAACGTAGATAAACCCTTCTGCAGCTTTGTGATTGAATTGATCTTCTGCTCCGTAGGTTGCTAAATCAGGAGTGTAAAGGGAATTATCACTCCAGCGACCAACTATGGTGGCATTACCTTTGAAAAGTTTTAACCGCACAACACCAGAAACTTGCTCTTGTGTTTGTTGAATAAAGGCATCTAAGGCAGCTTTGAGAGGGCTGTACCAAAGTCCGTTGTATACAATTTTGGTGTAAGTTTCTTCAATGCCCCGTTTATACTGAGTAACATCTGCTGTTAAGGTCAGGCTTTCTAAATCGCGGTGGGCGTTGATGAGAACTACCATTGCAGGTGATTCGTAGATTTCCCGTGATTTGATACCTACTAAGCGGTTTTCAATGATGTCAATCCGCCCAATACCGTGATTTCCTATGATTTGATTGAGTTGTTCAATTAATTCAACAGGGTTTTTAGACGTACCGTTGATGGTCGTAGGAATACCTCTTTGGAAGCCAATTTCTAGATATTCTGGTTCCTTAGGAGTATCTGCTATGGCTTTGGTCATTTCATAGATTTCTTCTGGTGGCTCATTTGCTGGATCTTCCAACGTACCAGCTTCAATACTGCGACCAAGCAGGTTTTTATCTATACTGAAGGGAGAGGATTTTTTCACGGGTGCAGGAATACCAAATTGTTCACCGTAAGCTATGGTTTGTTCTCGACTCATTCCCCATTCTCTAGCTGGGGCAAGAATTTTCAGATTGGGATTGAGGGCTGTACAGGAAACATCAAAACGTACTTGGTCGTTACCTTTACCTGTGCAACCGTGAGCGATCGCATCAGCACCGTATTTTTGAGCTGTTTCTACCAGAATCTGAGCAATTAAAGGTCTAGCTAGGGCTGTTCCTAGAGGATAGCGATTTTCATACAGAGCATTGGCTTGAATTGCGGGAAATGCATACTCTGTCACGAAACTCTTTTTGACATCCGCTACCAGGGATTCACTTGCACCAGATTTGAGAGCTTTTTCTCGCACTAGTTCTAATTCATCTCCCTGACCTAAATCTGCTGCTAGGGTAATTACCTCTTCAACTCCCCACTCTTTTTTCAAGTAGGGTATGCAAACAGAAGTATCAACTCCACCAGAATATGCTAATACAACCTTTTTGGCGCGACCCATCAGTTTCTCCAGTTGGGAAAACAAACAATGAGTCATTATTATATCTGACTAGACAGTATATATTTTCATGATGCAACAGGCATCTAATTAAAAATTCTCAATTCCAAATCAAGAAACCGTGACCTGGTAATATTTGTCATATTCTAAGAATATAAGTAATTGCATTTTGGGTGAAACTGTGTTTTTTAGTGTTGTAATTCCAACTTATAATCGCCTACCGATTTTGCAAAAATGCCTGCGTGCTTTGGAGTCACAGCAATTGAGAGATGATAACCTTATTCAAGGTTATGAGGTGGTTTTGGTCGATGATGGTTCTACTGATCAGACTTTGAACTGGTTAGCACAACATAAAGAAGAGTTTCCTCATGTACGTTGTTTTGAACAAGATCATGCTGGACCTGCTGCGGCGCGAAATTTGGGAGTAGAACAAGCACTGGGAGACATGATTATTTTTATTGATAGTGATTTGGTGGTTCTGTCTAATTTCTTGGAAGCTCATACAGATGCTTTAATACAAGGAAGAGAGAAATTAGGAAGCGACAGCTTTTTTACCTATGGTGCTGTAATTAATACCTGTAATTTTGAAAATCCTACTTCAGAACCTTATAAAATCACAGATTTCTCTGCGGCTTTTTTTGCTACGGGTAATGTGGCTATTCCCAAACATTGGTTAGAAAAAGCAGGTTTATTTGATACTGGGTTTCAACTTTATGGGTGGGAAGATTTAGAGTTAGGTGTGAGATTAAAGAATTTAGGTTTACATTTGATTAAATGTCCTGAAGCTGTTGGTTATCATTGGCATCCAGCATTTAGTTTACAACAAATAACTAAATTAATTGATCAAGAAATTCAACGGGGAAGGATGGGAGTTTTGTTCTATCAAAAACATCCGACTTGGGAAGTAAAAATGATGATTCAAATGACTTGGTTTCATCGTTTATTTTGGGGAATTCTTTCTTTAAATGGGTTTTTGAATGAAAAAAGGATGGCTCCATTTTTGCAGTGGTTAATTAATTTTGGTAAGCCACAGTTGGCATTGGAAATTGCGCGGATTTTTTTGAATTGGTATAATGTGAAGGGTGTTTATCAGGCTTATGCTGAGATTCAAGACCAATAATTTTTTCGCGCAAAGTCGCAGAGGAGCAAAAGCTCAGAGGCAAGAACGATATAATAAAATCATACAAATGAGCAGGGTTTGATTATGCAAACACCGCAAATTGAAGAGGCACAGTTACAAGAAGGTGAAAATCTTTATGAAAGGGATTTTTATTTTTATGCTCGGACTCAACAACAGGTTAATGTGTTACTCCATCAACAATGGAATCAGCTTGATATTATAAATTTGTTTGAGGAGATTTTATCTTTGGGGAGAAGGGAATGTCAAGAATTGAGAAATCGTCTGGGGATTTTACTTGGGAGGATCGAGTTTTAGCAGAAAGACTCAAATAGGAAGTAAACCATTGAGATAAGCACAAGGAGGGGAAAGGATTTGGTAGACACTTTCAACATTCCACTGTGGGCCAGAAATTTTAATCCTTGCTCCAATCTGTTGAATAGCAGATTCGACAGATCCAGAACCAATAGAACACAGTTGTTTAGCTTGGTAGTAGGTGTAGTTAATAATGCCAGTGGGATGTTTTTCGCCTATGTCGAAACACTTCTTAACTTGTTTGCCTCGACAATTATTAAATAAAGGTTGAATCGGCTCTATCTGACCTTACCACAATAAACTCCCAACAGCTTGGAGACGCTTTAAAGAACCACTAATTTGATAAAGATTCTCTTTGAGGTGATACCAATCTAAAATTTCCAAAGGTTTGAATTTTTCAGTTCCAAACTCTTTAACTAAATTCCAAACTCCATCATGACCATCCCCCAAACACACAAGGGGGTTAACCAAAGACTGGCTATTAACATAATCAACTTATGATTGGTTGTTATCAAAAAATACGCCATCATAAATTCCTTGTAGACGAAGGGTTTTATAGTCTCGCCAGTACCAGCCTGGTTGTGGTTTACCCCCTAGTCGTACTTTTCCACCATCCATGCTCACTTCACAGACAGCTTGTTTTCCTTGTGGTAGCTCCCAATCTTGTTCCACAACTAGTTTTTGTTGCCTCCTATAGCCAAATTTTACTCCTGTTAATGCCTCAATTTCAACTTCTGCTTGTTGATATGATTCCTTAGCTGATAGCCTCAAGCAGCACTTTTGAAGTAATGGACTTAATCGACTTCTTGGCTTCAAACCCAGTCTCTGCAACTATTTAGCTTTTAGTTTTAGTTCTCCTCTCCTACCAAGGTTTTGACTTTCCTGGTTTTACCTACTTTCCTTCCGCTTGTTCCTTCAATAAAAAAAGGGCTATTTCTGGACTTACCACTTCTAATATTTGACTCCTTACTGTTTTTTCTATGCCTTCCAAGTCTGTTATCTGACTTTTGTCTGCTTCTTCATATAACAATGTTACCTATTCTTATCAGCAGGCTTTGAGCCGTTCTTTTTTATCCTGATTCAGGGTTGCTAATCCACACTTGTTTATCCTTATATTCTCCTATCACTTGTGTATCTTCCAATAGTGGATCCTCCCTTTTACTTGATCATTCATTGAAGTGGGAATCTCAACCAGATAAACGCAGTCGGAGTTGCTTAGCAACTATTAGAAATCAAAAATGATATATCTTAAAGTTACTAAATGATAATCCTAGCTTATGCTCTTATGTTGTAGAAGCAATTACAGAAGCTTATCAAAATGGTAGAGATTTAGCAGTAGGTGAAACAAATCTTCAGTGCTGATTTAGATTAAACTGGCACTTTTGGAGATTGGCCAGAGGATTTTGGTGATGTATCTGTACAACTACAAAACCGTTATTTGAGTCCTGCGGAAGCTCGTTCAATGCAAGGTATACATGGGAGCTAAAGTAAATTCTAAACGTTTGGTAATTGATGCTTCCGTGGCTCGTTATGCTGGTGATGAGGGAGCTAATTATCCAAAATCAGTTCACTGTCGTCAATTTCTCTTCCCAGTTTTATATATCTACCACCAAGTTGTGATGACACCATCTATAAAAGAAGAATGGGATAAACATCAATCAAAATTTGCACTCACTTGGCGACGATAAACAAATGGTAGCAAAGAGAAGGTGGAAGTATCTGACAATATCAATAAATGATAGTTTATGGACTCAAGTAGAAAAGATTGCTGGAAGCGTGAGTAATAAAAGAATTGAAGAAATGACAAAACACTTATGTTTATAATAAGCAGGAATGGCAACAGATAAAATTGTTATATCACTTGATTATAATACCACTAGAAAATTTTTTAGTGAAGCGTCTGTTAAAATCGATGAACTCAGGAATATTGCTTGGGTAAATCCTGATAAAATTGAAGGAGAACAACCGATCGAATGGCTAACAAATGGGTCTGAAGAAGAAAACTCTCGCTTAGTAATCAACTATAACCGCGACCAGATTAATTGATTTATTGCGAAAGAGTTCGGCAGAGTTCGGCTTGACCTAAAAATTAAACATATTTGTGCTACCCTAGTATAGTTGTCTAAAATTCCGCACATCCGGGAATTCGGGTGTTTCTGTTATGGAAATGCACCTGGGTGGAGGTTTAACCCGAATAGGAGTAACAAAATATGGCAGTCGTTTCTCTGGCTCAGATGATGGAGTCAGGTGTTCACTTTGGGCATCAAACCCGACGTTGGAACCCAAAGATGTCTCCTTACATCTACACTTCCCGCAATGGTGTACATATTATCGACTTGGTGCAAACTGCCCAGTTGATGGATAATGCCTACAACTATATGCGATCGCAAGCAGAGCAAGGGAAGAAATTCTTGTTCGTTGGCACAAAGCGCCAAGCAGCAGGGATTATTGCTCAAGAAGCTGCCCGTTGTGGTTCTCACTACATTAACCAACGTTGGTTAGGTGGAATGCTCACTAACTGGGCTACTATCAAAACGAGAGCAGAACGTCTCAAAGATTTAGAACGTCGGGAAGAAAACGGCGCACTAGATTTATTACCCAAGAAGGAAGGGTCAATGCTGCGTCGGGAAATGACGAAGCTGCAAAAGTACTTGGGTGGCATTAAAAATATGCGGAAAGTACCTGATGTGGTGATTATTGTTGACCAACGTCGGGAGTATAACGCAGTTCAAGAATGCGAAAAATTGGGTATTCCTATTGTGTCCATGTTGGATACAAACTGTGACCCAGATGTAGTAGATATTCCCATTCCAGCAAATGACGACGCAATCAGATCAATTAAGTTGATTGTCGGCAAATTAGCAGATGCTATTTATGAAGGCCGTCATGGTCAGCTGGAAGCAGAAGGAGATTACGAAGATTACGAAGGCGCTGAAGACGATTACGATTACGATGAAAGTGAGTACACTGATACGCTGATTCCGGACGAGGAAGAAGAAGAATAAGCAGAAGTTAGTAAGGGTGTATGGCAATACGCCTTCCGAAGAATAGCCTATGAAACTTCATCGCTTTTCTTCACTAGCCCTGAGTAAGATAGAAATACTCAACACCCGTGAGCGATCACAACTCTAGGTCAAGTTAGGAATTGAGGCAACATGGCGGAAATATCTGCAAAACTCGTCCAAGAGCTACGCCAAAAAACCGGTGCTGGCATGATGGACTGCAAAAAGGCGTTGAAAGAAACTGAAGGCAATATTGACGAAGCTATAGACTGGCTGCGTAAAAAAGGTATTGCCAAGGCAGATAAAGCAAGCGATCGCATCGCAGCAGAAGGCCTAGTAGACACCTACATTCAGCCTGATGCTCAGGTGGGTGTACTGATAGAACTCAACTGCCAAACAGATTTTGTTGCCCGTAACGAGGCTTTTAAATCTTTAGTCAAGAACCTGGCAAAACAAGCTGCAACAGCTGATAGTGTAGAGTCCTTGTTGGCTCAACCTTATATTGAAGATACCAGCGTGACTGTAGAACAATTTATCAAACAAGTAATTGCTACCCTGGGTGAAAATATTCAGGTGCGTCGCTTTGTTAATTTTTCTCCAGCACCAGGGGTATCAGGTATAGTGGACAGCTACATTCATACTGGTGGTCGAGTAGGTGTTTTGGTTGAACTCAATGCCCAAACTCAGTCAGCTATTGGTAATGAAGATTTCCAGAGCTTGGCTAGAAATACAGCTATGCAAGTTGCGGCTTGTCCTAATGTCGAGTATGTCAGCATAGACCAAATCCCTGCTGAAGTTGTCACAAAAGAAAAAGACATCGAAATGGGTAAGGATGATTTGGGTAAGAAACCAGAGAACATTAAAGAAAAAATTGTTCAAGGACGAATTGACAAACGCCTTAAAGAAATGACTTTGTTGGATCAACCTTATATCCGTGACCAAAGTATCTCGGTGGAAGAGTTGGTGAAGCAAGTTAAGTCTAAAGTAGGTGAAGATATCCAAGTGCATCGCTTTGTACGCTATGTACTAGGTGAAGGCATTGAAAAGCAAGAGATTAGCTTTGCTGAAGAAGTTGCTGCTCAAATGGGCGCTAAGTAATTTAGTCATTAGTTATTTAGTCATTAATCATTGGTCAGTTGTTATACATTTATAATTAACAATTAACTAAAGGCTTTTGACTATCAGCTTTTGAGTAATTATTACTGAAATAACAGGTCTAGCAAGGTTTGCTGGCCTGTATTTTATTGGAATTCAGTACACTAGTACAGTACGGCGTAAATCAACCAACTATTTTGAATTTTGTTGGTGCAGCCTGCTGGAACCACTATTTTGAATTCACAGCGGTACTAGAGGTAATTGGAAATCTCAAGTCCTGTGTTTTTAAATGTGGCAGAGATTTGGAGTGAGCAATTGTTAACATTTTTGTATTGGTTCAGATGGAAAATAACGAGAAGATATGGCCAGAGCAATTGAACGAATAGAACAGGATATTACAATCCTAAAAGAGGCGATTAGAGGGATAGCCACTGAACTCCACAGCAATTATGTTAGTTATTTAAATATCCTGGGCAAATCCTTACAAAAACAGTTGACTTTCGCAGCTTATCACCTTTGTACTCAGGGATATCCTGACAAGTTTCTGAAGTTGTCACTGAATCAGCAGCAAAAATTACAACAAGGCATTCGTAAATTAGGCCAAAAAGGCGCTGAACAGCTGCTTGTTTATATTCAGGGAGAGGCAACTCAGGTATCTGAGGAAAATGAGACCAATGAAGAACATGGTGAAATTGAGGAATCCCAGGAAATTGACGAAAGTGAAAATAATCCCTTCAGCTTAAGCAGTTCTCCATCGGTAGAAACCACTAATACGGCAGCTGCTACACTAAAATCCAAAATCCAAAATCCAAAATATTTCGGCCCTTCCAACCCTGTAGAAGTGGCTGAATGGCATCAGGACTTGGAAGCAGGAATTCAGGAGACGCTGAAAAGAATTTCCCATGATGCTAATGTTTTGTTTCAAAAGGCTGGGATTTTACCCAACAAATTACCAGAACCAATGTTAGCAGCCTCAGCCTCAGCCTCAGAAGCTTCTGGTGAGATGATACCAGGACCACCCAACCTATTAAACATAGTTATAGAAATCAGTAGTGAGAAGGAATTAGAAGATTCTCGTTTGACGCAACTGATGACTATTAACTTGCGACTGGGAGAAATTGAATTTGCTGATACCACACTCTTGTCAGGGCGTAAGCAAGTCCGTAATACTTTACTACAGTTGAGTAAGTTGGGACGAGATTATCAAAAAAAGCAACGAGAACTAAAAGTTGCAGAAGCGGAAGCTGCCTGGCGTGCTAGTTGGTTTGAGGACTAGCTGTAGGCAATAGATTACAGTTGAGAGGGAAGAGGTTTTTACTAATCACTACTGACCAATGACTAATAACTAATGACTAATGACTAATGAAAAGCCCGATTGGATCAGATTGCATAAGGCCTTGGCTGTAGAGGCTGAACATGGCTTTACAGATTTGGTGGGTAAGCAATATCGCTTCAGTGAATTTCTAAGTTTGACTTTTGGGAAATTCCCCCCAGGTTTGCCACCAAAAGAGCGATCGCACTGGCACCAAATAGCAATGCAATTTGATGAATATCCAAATTGGGAAGTACAAGTCAGACAGCACTTAGTAGCAGAAGTCAGAAGATATCTCTACCAATTACAAACAGATCTGGAGGAGGTAGACCAGAAAAGCGAAAGGGAGCAGGGGAGAATATACCCAAGCAAAGGCCAAAATCCCACAACCCCAATCGTTGCTGAAGTTAGTCGGCGACTCGGTCCCAAAATTGAGCAAAAACTCAGCGATATAGCAGAAATTGGTATTAGAAAAGCTGAAAACTTGGCGCGTTTGGATTTATTAACTGTCCGTGATTTATTGTTTTACTATCCTCGTGATCATATTGATTATGCACGTCAGGTGAATATTCAAGAATTGCAGGGGGGTGAAACAGTAACTATAATAGCAACAGTGAAGCGTTGTAACTGTTTTACTAGCCCTAAAAATAAGAAGTTATCAATTTTAGAATTGATGCTCAAAGATAATACAGGCCAAATTAAAGTTGCTCGTTTTTATGCTGGGGCGCGATTTAGTAGTCGTGCTTGGCAGGAAAGTTTAAAACGCCGTTATGCTGTGGATAGTGTGATAGCGGCTTGTGGTTTGGTTAAAGCTAGTAAATATGGTTTAACCCTGGATAACCCAGAGTTGGAAGTGTTGGCAAATCCAGGAGATGCCATTAATTCGCTAACTATTGGACGGGTTGTGCCGATTTATGCTTTGACTGAGGGAGTGATGGCAAATACAGTGAGACAAGCTGTAATTGCAGCTTTACCTGCTGCGGTAAATTTGAAAGACCCTTTACCTGGAGGTTTGCGGCAAAAGTATGGTTTGATGGAATTGAAGGATGGGATCGCCAATATTCATTTTCCTGAAGATAGCGACACTTTAAAAACTGCCCGCCGTCGTTTAGTTTTTGATGAATTTTTCTATCTCCAACTAGGTTTATTGCAACGTCAGCGAAAAGCTAAAGAAATTCAAACCAGTGCCGTCCTTGCACCAAAGGGCAAATTATTAGAACAATTTAACGAAATTCTTCCTTTTAAACTTACCAAAGCTCAACAAAGAGTTATCAATGACATACTCAACGACTTACAAAAACCTACACCGATGAATCGTTTAATTCAGGGTGATGTGGGTTCAGGTAAAACAGTCGTGGCTGTGGTTGCTATTTTAGCCGCTATTCAATCTGGTTATCAAGCAGCCTTGATGGCTCCAACGGAAGTATTAGCAGAACAACACTATAGGAAGTTAGTGAGTTGGTTTAACTTACTACATTTGCCTGTTGAATTATTAACAGGTTCAACAAAAACACCGAAAAGACGAGAAATTCATTCTCAGTTAGAAACAGGTGAACTACCTTTATTAGTAGGAACTCACGCCTTAATTCAAGATAAAGTCAATTTCCAACAATTGGGTTTAGTTGTCATTGATGAACAGCATCGGTTTGGGGTGGAACAAAGAGCGAAATTACGACAAAAAGGTGAACAACCTCATGTTTTAACCATGACTGCGACTCCAATTCCCAGGACATTAGCTTTAACAGTACATGGTGATTTAGATGTTAGTCAAATTGATGAATTACCACCAGGTAGACAACAAATTCAAACAACTTTGTTAATAGGTCAGCAACGACACCAAGCTTACGATTTAATGCGGCGAGAAGTTGTCCAAGGTAGACAAGTATACGTGGTTTTACCGTTGGTGGAAGAGTCAGAAAAGCTGGATTTACGATCGGCTGTAGATGAACATAAAAAATTACAAGAAAGCGTTTTTCCTGATTTTCAAGTTGGGTTATTGCATGGACGTATGACTTCAGCGGAGAAAGACGAAGCAATTACCAAATTTCGGGATAATGAAACGCAGATATTAGTTTCTACTACTGTAGTTGAAGTTGGTGTAGATGTGCCAAATGCTACGTTGATACTAATTGAGCACGCGGAAAGATTTGGTTTATCGCAGTTGCATCAATTACGGGGGCGTGTGGGTAGAGGTGCAGCGCAATCTTACTGTTTATTAATGAGTAGTTCCAGAAGTGCAGATGCTCAACAACGATTGAAGGTATTGGAACAGTCTCAGGATGGGTTTTTTATCTCGGAAATGGATATGCGTTTTCGGGGGCCTGGAGAAGTGATGGGAACTCGTCAATCAGGGATAGCAGATTTTACTTTGGCTAGTTTAGTGGAAGATGAGGATGTTTTGCTGTTAGCGCGACAAGCAGCAGAGAAGGTGATTGATATGGACGTAAGTTTGGCGCGTTGGCCGTTGATGGAAGAGGAGTTGAAGTATAGGTATGCCCGGTTAATGGGTGGATCGATTTTAACGTAATATATTTGGGTAAAATATTAATTACAGGGAATAAAATACTTTAATGTAATGGCAAAAATAGCTTTTACAGACAAGGAAATGGAGAAAGCTTGCCTAAGAAACATATCTGCTTATCACAAAACACCTATACCTCGTACCAATGCCCATCGCTTATTATTATTTTACGCCGTTGAATGTGGTCTTAAAGTAATGTTCATGAAAAAAAGTGTTGTACTCCCACTGATTTCCGTTCATTCCAAGAAATCATTGAATACCGACATACATAGTATAAATAATATGTTAGATTGTATAGGTGCTAATGGAAACTTAAGAATCCCTGAAATACGCATAGAGGACATACCCGATAAGATAAATAATAAGAAGAATAAAAAAGAAAAGAGAAAATTAGATAGTGGACAGATTAATCAAATATGGAGATATGGAGGAAACATCAAAAGACCTGTCCGGAAAATTAGCCTGGTGTCAAAAAAATGGTAGAAGGGAATTTTGAGGGTGTATCAAAAGGAAAAATCTACTAAATTATATTCAAGAATATCCACATCGTAGAAAACAAATACTGGGAATAACTAACCATCAGTTTCAAGACTTGTTAGCCCGAACTGAGATGTAGCATAAAAAACTTCAAGGTGACATAGAAAGTAAAAACATAGGTATAAATCAGAAAGGAGGAGGGGGGAAAGGGAAACTAGAGATAAAATAACAGGTATGTCTATGCTTGTTCTATTGGAGGAAAATGCCAACATTTGAGGTTTTAGGTTTGCATTTCGGTATATCCAGACAAAACGGAAGTAAAGGACACATTTTATTACTAGCTAGAGATATTGCGAGATGTTTTGCCTGCTAGTCTCCTTGAACAGGTAGGAAAACATAATAGCGATTATGCCATGGTCACTCAGAACAAAAGGCAGGAAACAAAGAGTTTTCCACCAAGGGTACTTTTGTATTTTTGTTGAACAGGTCATTAGACTTGTAAAAATATCCCGGGTACCTCAACAAAGATTTCCCCTAGATTCCCCAATTTACTCACAAGTAATTCTTACTAACTATTTGTGGTTTAGTCACATTAGGAATTAGTTCATTAGTTTTGCCCATTTCATAAATCTTATGGATATGAGGTCAGTTATGAATTTGTCATCAACATATTCATGGGTAGGAACTATCAGTTACTATTCCCAACCCTGATTCTTTCCTTGGCTCTTTCCTCATCTTAATACTATGGAAAGCCAGACACATACTCCTTTCTACATTTTCAGGCGTCTCTAATACTCAAAGCACGAGCAGCACTACCAAGAAAATAAATAACTTCAGGATCATTATCATTATAAATTGCAAAGAGTTGTTCAGTGTGTTGATCTGGTATCCAACTGCGAATAATTAAGCGTTCTCTTTCTAAAAAATTGGTCATTTCATCTTAGTCAATAAAAATTAACAATTATTCGAGATAATAACTCTAGATCAATAAAAAGGATAGAATGCACGATGTCACAATTAGAACGACTGTTAACAATGCTAGAAGATGAGCTAACTAAGTACAGCACTGATGCTCGGAAGATGGAAAAATTACGCAGGAAGATCGGTTTATCCATATCTTTAGCGGAACAGAGGCAAATTAAAGAAGAATTATTAGCTACAATACCATCTAATAAAATTGCAGAAATTCTAGAAGTGCAAAGACAAGCAGCAGCCTTACTATTTTGGGGAATTGCAGCTTTGGGTTTGTTATTTGGCATTTCTCTCAATCAGCCTATATGTTTGTTAGCAGCCATAGTTGGTACTGTTGCAGCTTTTAGAATTCAGAAATGGGGTTGGCAATTGCAGGCAAAGTCTCTATTATTACGCAGAGCAGAAGATATTGAAGCGTGTATTGCTAAACCAAACAAGTAATTTTCCCCATACTTGTGTGAGAACATCTAGGTTAGACCACCACCGCTTCTAAGGAAGTTACCAAGATCATGAGGAGAAGCTGAAATTATTGACTACCGATTAGATCAGGACTGTTAAAAGCCAACTATTGACTGCTGACGGCGATAACATCCAGAGAAGGCCCCTGATGTTGCTAAACTAACAATTGTTACTGTTTATAATCGGTTTTTACTAAAAAAGCATTGATGGAGATAGCAATTATGACAAAGTATGATAAAATTTTCAATTCCACAGAAACTTCAGAAGAATCACTGAGTCCAGAAGAGGCAGTAGCGGCTATAGCAGTAATTACTGCTATAGTTGATTCTTCCATTGAAGACTTAGATGCTGAAAGTTTAGCGGATATACTGTGGGAATTTGAGGTTTTTGACGAATACTCAGAAGAGGAAATGCTAGAAATAGTTGATAGACTAGTAGCGATCGCCCAGGATGAGGGATTAGGAACATTATTTAATACCGCCAACGCCAGCCTTTCCGATGAAATAGTATTAGATGGCTTTGCTGCTGGCGTCATCATGCTATTAGACGATCAAAACCTGACTATTCCCACACAAAAACAACCTTATCTCAAACAACTACAGCAAGCCTTAGAATTAGAAGATATAGAAGCCGAAGAAATTATCAAAGAGGTAATAGCCGCAATAGAAGAAACAGAAGAAGAATATGCACCCCAAGAATACGAAACAGTAATCTTAGATGAATTTGGTCAGCAAGTATATCAATCACCTTTAGGTAATTTTGTTGTTCCCATTCCAGTTACCTCAGAACAGGGGGGAACAATTCAAAGTCAAGAAGGAATAGTTGGCTTTTCTGATGATGTCGGAACTTTACTGAGAATTGATTATTATCCTCTCCCTCCAGAGTATTTAGAGGAAATCGAATCTCAAGGACAGGAAAAATACCTCCACTCTACTCTCATTAAAAAGTATCTACCACAAGCCATTTTTACCAATGTTCAAGGTGCAGAAATCAAATACACAGAATATCTGCAAGATACTTTAAAGGGATATTATTATGTATTAGTTGATATGCCTAAAGGTTCAACAATTTCTAAACAAGAAAATAATGGTAATGCCAACAGATTAGATGCTTATCGCGGGTTATTAGCTTTTATCAATGGAAAATTTTTGTATATAGTTAGCAGTCAGCGTACCTTTTTTAACGGTGATAGTCCTGGTTCTATTTTAGATGAAGCTGAGGACATCAAGCAGAATATTTTAGAGTTTGTGGAGACTATGGATTTTAATTAATTTGGAATTTTTGTGGTGGTAATTTAGGGGTGATAGCTGACAAGAAATCCCCTTTTTAAATTCCGTGATTTCGAAATTCTAAGACATCAGTAAGAACTTTTAAAACCTCCTTGTTATATAGTAACTTACTAAAGAAAATGCTCCTTGTTGAAAATGATGATGATTGCTCATTTGATTCTTCTTTGTATAAATAGTTATTACAATTTACAAAATAATCTATATGACCTTGGACCTCTATCTGTTTTAACTTGGATAAAATTCATTTTTGTGAGCTATTCTTTTGATCTGTAAATTCTTTGATTAATGGATAAATTTCATCAAGATACTCTTCTAGAATTGTGTCAATTTGTGCTTGGATAATCTGTATTTGTGAGTAAAAATCCCAAATGAATTACTATATTACTAGTACAGCACTATAAACTTCTGAACCTCCAGGCATAGTAATAACCTCTCCGTTGTAGTATTCGTGACGTTATTAGGCGAGGCAGTTTCTTCCATAGCTCGATACTCATCTGGACTGAAGTGAGTTTTTGTCACTTCTGAAGCCAGGATTGGCGGATTGGTTTGAGCAATAGCCACAATCACACCTCCTATAATAGACCTCTTGCAGAATTAATTTTATGTTATAATGGGAGTTGTATTTGTTTTAGCCAAACGTTAGAGTTACAGAGTTATGTTTGAATTAGCCAGCCCAAAGAACACCAAAAATACATAAGATCTAAAACTCTCTATCATACCACAGAAACAATTTTGCAAGAGGTCTAATGTTAGACCTGAAAGGATTATCAGTTAAAATAGAAAAAAGAAAGATAATTACAAAATCTCTTTCCCTAATACCCTACGCTTCAACGCTACTATTCTAGGTCGCGCACCTTGACTTGAAAAACCTAACCCTTATCGGAAAATTTCAGGAATATAAAATAGCTTAATTTCCTCTTTGTGTTTATCTTCATTAATCACTCCCATTTCTTCTAATAATGTTACTGTTTTTTAATCCATGTCAAAATCTTCTACAGCAAAGGGAATTATCCGTTAAATCGGATGATAGTTACGAAGTGTATCTTCTACCCATGTTTTGAAAGCTAGATATTCTTCTTTAGCTTCTCTCACTTTTTTTTCACTACATGGTTTCAGAGCGCTGCGAATTGCTGGAGGAGGTAAGAGTCGGCTTGTAGACCATTTTTCAAAATGTACTTCTTTAGCTCTATTTACTGTAATATCCGCTGCATTTTATAATAAACGGACAATATCTCTGGCTTGAAGTCTGCCATTAAAATCTGTCAAAGCTGCAAATACCCAAGAAGCTGTGTAGGCTTCTTTAGACTTATCTATCCCTAGTGTCTTACCCCATAGCTTCTCTAATTCATCTATGAGATTCTCTTTACTTAGACTGTAAATACTATCTTTTTCTGCACCTATCACATTAGATTCGCTACGAATCCAATAAACTAGTTTCAAGAAAGACAGGACTTACGTAACTGGCACAAATAGCGGGCGGGATGTAGCCCTGGCACGGAACAATTGAACTCAACCAAGCACATAGGAAGACTTGGGCGTTTTAGTTGCTGAATTAAATAATTAGAAAGGAATCTATGCTTGTTTTGATAAACAGTTTGACCAGTTTGATAGGCTAAATTCTTTAATCTAATCCAAACCAACATTGCACAAGCAATATGATCTCCTTGAAGCCTAGCTTTACGACATTGACAAGATTCAATGCCACTTATTTGTTTAATCTCTCGGTGAAACTCCTCGACTTTTCAACGAATTTTACACACCTCTTGTACAACATTCGTAGAACTTTGAGATAAATCCTTAGTAGCGACATAATCCGTTCTGTTGGTAGAAACAGCAACCCGGAATAGTTTCACTTTTTTCTGAGCGGGAAACCCTTTAATTTTTATAATTATACCACATTCTAACTCTTCAGTACTCCATTGTCATAATTCAATAGGTTTATCTTTTCCTTTGGCAAATGTATCATCAACTAACCGATTCTTTTTTAAAGGGTAATAATAAATTTCGTCTAATCTATCAATATACAGCATGAAACTGTTTACTGCATACCATGTGTCCATCAAAACCCTATCAAAGAGGAAAAGCTGATGATACACCAGGTTTTGCAGCATATCTTTCACATGGTCTATCTTGGTTTTACCATCCACATCAGGATTAAAAATGCGGTAATCTATTACCCCAAATCTTTGAAATTTAGGATTCACATATACACAACTGACTACACCAATTCTTTGGAGTATGCCATGTTCATTACCACTATATTGTCTCCTCACTATCTCTATTTCTTCAGAATATCTTTTGTCTAAAACACTACCATCAAATATGATGTACCAATTACCATCACCTTCTACTACCTCTTTCACCTTATCCCATAGTAAACGAGATGTTAACTTTTCGGTTTTTAAATAAAAGTTAATTGCATCATGGCTAATACTTTCTAAATGCTCTGCTAAATTAGTAATTGTATAATTAATTTAACTAGTTCATAAGTATTGGCAGTAATCAAGTTTAGTAAATCTCATTACCGTCAGGAACATTTATCTAATACAATCTCCTACCTATTTTCTCATGAATATTTGAACAATGTTTCCTGTTGCAGCTACTTCTTATGAGTTCATAAAGCTTTCGGTATGCGATTTATTTAATACCGATGTACTATATTCACCCATTGCCTGTGCCAGTTGCCTAACTCCTGAAAGAATCTTGATTCCAAGATAAATCATAAGCACGGTAAAGATTCTCAAATTGACTAAGATTTTGAGTAATCGTATACCTTAGAAAATCACGACGCAAGAAAATTATTACAACAAGATTAGATTGCCTAATTTCTGACAATTTTTCTGGCAAATCATCAGTCAAAGATTTTAAGGCAGTCTGCTGTTGATTACTAGAGGCAATTTCAGTAAAAATATCTTCTAACCCGTCAAACAAAAAGATTATTTTTAATCCTTTATTTTTTAAATCTTGATTTATGGTACCAAGAGTATTAGGAGTATCTAAATTTGGATTAATACCTATAGCTATGGCAATTTCATCAACCCAGAATTCTGTCCATTTTGGTTCATTCCAATTTTGCTCTTCAAGTTCCTTTTTAATCCTATCTGTATACTCTCAATGCACAAACTCAAGAACATTATTACCTAAATCTGCTCTAAGTTGAATTCTGGATTCTGTGATAACAGTTTTAGCATTTTCCTTAAGGAAATATATATGTTTTCGTCTCAGTTTCCTTAGTTCTACTATCAATAGAATTCAGAAAACTTTCCCATTATTTAAAACGTGATAACTGTATATAGTTAAAAGTTTTTCCAGCGCCTTTAGCTCCAATTGATACTATATGAAGTGATTTATCTATAAAATTAGTAGCTAAGTTCCGCAAAGGGACTGTTATCAGTAAGTCTTCTCCTTGTCCTGGTTCAGCGGACTTATGTCGTTGACATAAATCCCTAAGTCTTTTCACCTCTTCCCGTTTGTGTATTTCTGATGTTAATTCCTGATTTTTGGCATTTGGTGATAATTCTTTAGCGCAATTTCTAGCAATTTCCATCACTGAAGTTTGACTGAATTTTGAGCGTGCATCTTCCCAGTTATTTACATAAAGTAATTACTCTGTAAAGTAAGCTTGTTTAATATACAATCTTGCCTCATCTAACTTATTTTCTTGTGGTTCCACATAAGCGAATATTCAATCGGTTGTGACATTAGGGAGTGATTCTTTTAGGTCTTATTTTAAGTTGAAGATATTAATTATTTATTATTGTTGGCTCATAATATGTGTTATCTCTGACCTCTGCTTCTAGTCGTGCAAATTTACCAATTTCTTTTAAAATAAGACTTATACCTTTAATAGATTGATCATTAATTGTTGTAACTAAAAACCTTTGAATTCATAGATCAAAAATTATTGGACTGGATATTTAACTCAATCCGGCTCTCAAATCAATAAAATATAATCTGCATCAACAATTTTACCTAAGCCATAAATAGCATTGCTATATTCCCAAGTTCCATCTGGACTTCTAAGCAAATGTTCAGGTAAAATAGGAGTATCTAGTAATTGTTCATCTTTAAGACAGGCAGGTAAGAAATAAATTCTTGATTCTCCGTCATTTTTAACTGATTTTATAACTTCATCTGCAAATAAAGAAAGTTTTTCATCTCTATCAATACTAAGATAGTGGTAAATTTCTAAAAAATCAATAAAAAAAACTTCTGGCTGTTGTTTTTGAAAGGCATTCCAATAAGTAAGACCTGGTGCTTCTCAATCAGCATCAATCACCAAAATAGTTATAGATTCATTTAACTGTTTAGCTCTATCTAGCAAAGCAAAAAGATGGGCTGCTAAATTTAATGTTCTACCTACACCACCTTTAAAAGAATAAAAAGCTATTAAACTAGGCTTATCAATATAAGCCTCTGGAAGCTTAACTATATTTTTGGACGCGGGTTGTGTTTCTGAGTCACTTTCTAGATAAACAATTTCCTCCCAAAAATGACGTACCTCAATATCAGTTATGTAAGGTTCTTCTCCACTGAGAAGTTCTACAGGTAATGTAGTTTCACCAATATCAAAACAAATCACAGATTCTTCTTCCTGATACCAGTCTTTAAACCATTTCTTTAAATGATAAGCAACTTCCTCTCGAGACTCTTGAGTGGGAATATATATTTCTAAACTATCTGAATAACAGCGTATTTTCACTATTCCTGTTGGTAGATGACTACCGTAGTTAGTTGTTTAGCGAATAATTCTTCTGATATAGAAATCATATTTGATTCTTGAAAAGGACTAGGAGATAATACTGAGAAACTGTCTTGTCTAATAGCTAACAATGACCAACCAGGAGCTACAATCTAAAATTGCAGAACTACAAGAATTTATAGATGAGCTTCCAGATGCAAGGGAAGTAAGAAAAGCATTGGCAGTGAAGCTGGTTTATCAAAGCTACAAGTATGAGGAAATTCAAACAATTTTAGATGTTTCAGTTAGTTCAATAACAACATGGAAACAAGCCTATGAGAAAGATGGAATTTTAGGACTGCGCCTGAAACACAAAGGGAGAAAAAGCTACTTGAATACTCAACAAAGAGAAGAAGTACTGGCTTGGTTACAAACGAAGGAATGTTGGGAGCTTGGCGAACTTGAGTATAAATTGGCTTTTGAACATGATGTACTTTATGAATCAAAACGTAGTTATTACGACTTGTTTGATGCGGCAGTAATTAGTTGGAAGAAAACATCTTCAGCAAATCCAAAAGCTAATGAAGAAGCAGTTGCCGCAAAAAAAAAGAGATTTCATCATTGTTGGCGAGCCGCCGAGAAGATATAGAAGCTGCGCTATTGAGAGTTTTGCTATTAGATGAGTGTCATTTACTTTGGGGAGATAGCATTGGATATGTTTGGGGTAGAACTGACCAAGAAATAAGCATTCCAATTAGTATTAGTAACGAACGAGATAAACAAACTTATTATGGAGCAGTTGACTATTTAGGTAAAAATTTATTGTTGAAAACCTATGATACAGCTAACTCAAAAAATACTATTGATTATCTCAGCTATTTACTAGAAGAGTCACCTAACCAACAATTACTTATTTTTTGGGATGGAGCTAGTTATCATCGTTCAAAAGAAATTCAAAATTTTTTAGCATCTATTAACCAAGGTTTACCTTTAGAGCAATGGAAAATTTATTGCGTCCGCTTTGCTCCTAACTGTCCCTCTCAAAACCCCATAGAAGATGTTTGGTTGCAAGGGAAAACTTGGCTGCGACGTTTTTGTGCTTTAATCCCAACATTTTCTCATCTTAAGAGGATCTTTGAGTGGTTCATTAAAAACACTACCTTTGATTTTCCGTCTCTCCAGATGTACGGAGCATTTTCATAAATCAAATACTATTCCTATATCAAGCCAAGTGAATAATTTTATTCCATTCATAATTTGTCAATTTCTATTGCAATCTATTTTTAGATTACTAACAGTTTATTCTCTAGATCTTCATCAGTTACCTGTTTTTATTCTTTTTTAGTAATTAAACCAATAGAGAGTGTCAAAAATTTATAAAGGAGTCTGTGTCTGGCTTTCCACAGTGTTAAGATGAGGAAAGAGCGAAGGCAAGAATCAGGGTTGGGAATAGTTACGGATAGTTCCTATCCATGAAGATGTTGATGACTAATTTATAACTGACCTCATATCCATAACATTTATGAAATGGGCAACACTCATGAACCAGTTCCTAATGTGACTAAACCACCAATAGTTAGTAAGAATTACTTGTAAGTAAATTGGGTAATTCAGGGAAAGTCTTTGTTTAGGTAAGGTACCCGGAATATTTTTACAAGTCTAATGACCTATTCAACAAAAATACCCTTGGTGGAAAACTCTTTATTTCCTGCCTTTTGTTCTGAGTGGCCATGGCATAATCACTATCATGTTTTTCTACCTGTTCAAGGAGACTACGAGGGAAAACATTTTGTACTATCTCTAACCAATAATGAAATGTGTCCTTTTTCGATATACCGAAATGCAAACCTAAAACCTCAAATGTTGGCATTTTCCTCCAATAGAACAAGCATAGATATACCTGTTGTTTTATCTCTAGTTTCCCTTTCCCCCCTCCTCCTTTCTGATTTATACCTATGTTTTTACTTTCTATGTCACCTTGAAGTTTTTTATGCTACATCTCAGTTCGGGCTAACAAGTCTTGAAACTGATGGTTAGTTATTCCCAGTATTTATTTTGTACGATGTGGATATTCTTGAATATAGTTAATTTAGTGGACTTTTCCTTTTGGTACACCCTCAAAATTCCCTTCTACCATGTTTTTCACACCAAGTTAATTTTCCTGACAGGTCTTTTGAGTCACAACGCCAGCATTTAATTGACGAGCAATTGCACGAACACAAAAATGCTACTGGCTCTTGGGCAATTGTTGAAAAAGATACAAGAAAGATTGCGGGGGCTATTATGCTCTGCCAACTGCTAGATGAACATCACGTACCCACCCAAGATATAGAAGTAGGATGGTATTTAAAGCCTTCTGTTTATTTAGAGCCTTCTGTTTGGGGTAAAGGATATGCTACCGAACCTGGACGCACTATAGTTGACTACGGCTTTAGTAAATTGCATTTATCAGTCATTTATGCTGTAGTGAAACCAGAATATTATGCTTCTATCCGTGTTACTGAAAGATTGGGAATGAAACCATTAGGATTAACAACCAAGTATTACGGTATAGAACTGCTTTTATTTCAACAAACTGCATCTGATAAAATCGAGAAAATAGAAAATAAGTAATAGGGAAATTAACCTCTTGCCTTCTTCCACTGATAAATGATAACTGACCAATGACTAAAAAATGGTTTCGGATATGTATGACAGCGATATTCATCCTGTCATTTAGCTTACGATTTTGGGGATTAGACCGATTTAATACCCTCGTATTCGATGAAATTTACTTTGCTCAATTTGGTAATAACTATCTTACCCATACACCCTTTTTCAATGCTCATCCTCCACTGAGTCAATATATAATTGGTCTGGGCATTTGGATTGGTAATCATATTCCTTTTTGGCAACATACTGTCAATGGGTCAACAGGTTCTTTATTATCTCCTTGGAGTTATCGTTGGGCAAATGCTTTTGCAGGTTCATTGATTCCTTTAATAGTTATTTTACTAACTTACCAGTTAAGTTATCGTCGTGGTTTTGCTTTATTAGCAGGATTTATTACGGCTTGTGATGGTTTGTTATTGGTAGAATCTCGCTATGCTTTAAGTAATATTTATATAGTTTTGTTTGGTTTGATTGGACAATGGTTTTTTCTGTTAGCTTTAGGAAAGCAAAATAAACAACGTTGGTTTGCTTTAGTTATTGCTGGGATTAGTTTTGGCGCTTCCGTTGGTACAAAATGGAATGGTTTATGGTTTCTAGTGGGTACCTATGGGATGTGGATAGCAGCTTGGATAATTCGGTGGTTGCAATCTTTTGCACCGTCATCTCGTGTTCCCTTATTTTCTTATCTACATCCTTTAATTAATTCTACAAACCCTCAATTTAACAGTGATGAAATTAATATTCAAACCCCACTACAAAACCTAACTCAAATCAATATTGTACAGATGTTATCCTGTTTGGGAATTATTCCCGCAGCAATTTATAGTCTAATTTGGATTCCTCACCTACAACTAGATACAAGGTATGGATTTATAGAGGTTCATAAACAGATTCTACAGTTTCATCTTCAGTTGGGTGGTAATAGCTCTAGTGTACATCCTTACTGTGCAGCTTGGTACAAATGGCCGTTATTAACTCGACCAATGGCTTATTATTATCAAACAGCTCAGAGTTTTAAAGATCCCCTTCCTGTATTTGGACCACCCTTACCTCCTGGTGCGGGGAAAGTTGTTTATGATGTCCATGCGATGGGTAATCCCTTTTTATGGTGGTTCGGCTTGTCAGCGATGATATTTTTAATAGGGATGCTATTTGCAAAAATAGTTATATCAGGGATACAACAAAAACGGGTATTTATTCCCAAAAATATGGGTGTTGATACTTGGATTGGTTTATATATAGTTATCAACTATGCTGCTAATTTTTTACCTTGGGTGAAGGTAAATCGCTGTGTCTTTATATACCATTATATGTGTGCAGTGGTTTTTACATTTATTGCGCTCGCATGGTTTATTGATCAGTGTCTTCGTAGCTATTATCCGAAACTGCGTATACTTGGTCTAACAATAACCTTCACTATCATGGTTGCTTTCATTTTTTGGATGCCCATTTATTTGGGGTTACCTATTTCTACTGATGATTATAGAATGCGGATGTGGTTTAATTCTTGGATTTGATTTTTAGTTAACATAGCTACATGAAATAGCATTTATCCAATCACCTGTATTTCACATTTCTTATTGGTATTTAGGATAACTGACTGTTAGAATGTATGCAGTTGGAAAATTAGGGTAACTCTACCCAATGACAACTAATACAAATAATAATATTGACCAGACTAAAAAATTAGAAGAGCATGGTGAATTAAAGATTAGCTCAATAGCTGATTTATTTTTCGCTCGCTATGTTGGTGGGATTTTTATCAGAGTGACAGCATATTTCTGAATAATCTGCGAATTAATTTAACAGTGCTAAGAAAGTTACATTTGGGTAGGATACTAAACCTGACAGGTGAGAGAATCTATCGCTAACTCCACTCTTGATGCACCTAAATAATAGAGGGGAACAGTGATGGATATCGGCTTAGAAGTGGAAAATATTCCAAGTGTTAATATAACTAGCTTGAAAGAAGCACCAATTCATATTTCGAGCAAAATTCAACCTCATGGAATTCTATTAGTATTGGCAGAGCCAGACTTAAAAATATTACAAGTTACTAATAACACCTTAAATGTTTTCGGAAGATCTGCCGAAGATATGGTGCAAAAAAGATTAGTAGATTTACTAGATGCCTACCAGCTAGACAGAATTAAATCCGGGTTATCAGAACAAAATCTGGAGTTTATCAACCCTACCAAAATTTTGGTTAGGAACAAAGGTATCGCGTAATTATATCTCTTACTCACGGTAAAACTCGTGAAGAAGCAATTTATCATGGTAAATTCATATCCCCGACCTCTGACATCAACTGATAATTTCTTTACAAGGAAGATAGAAAAAAAGAAGTCGAGGATCTTAGAGCGTTAGGCTATTAACTATAAGCCTCCATAGGTAAACAAGAACAAACAAAATTCCTATCACCAAAAGCCGCATCTATTCTTCCCACACTTGGCCAGAGCTTATATTCCTTATTCCAAGGTGCAGGATAAGCAGCTTGTTCACGAGAATAGGGATGATTCCATTCACCAACAATCAAACTTTCCGCAGTGTGAGGTGCATTTTTCAACACATTATCTTGAATATCCATTTCACCAGATTCAATGGTAGCCACTTCTTCACGAATTGCAATTAACGCATCACAGAATCTATCTAATTCCTCTTTAGATTCGCTTTCCGTTGGTTCGACCATAATTGTACCAGCCACAGGCCAAGATACAGTAGGTGCATGGAAACCATAATCCATCAAACGTTTTGCAACATCATCAATTTCGATATGCGCTGATTTTTTCAAAGAACGCAAATCTAAAATACATTCATGTGCGACTAAACCATTTTTTCCCTGATATAAAATCGGATAATACAACTCTAATCTCTTAGCGATGTAATTAGCATTCAGAATGGCAATTTTGGTTGCTTCTGTCAAACCATCTGCGCCCATCATGATCATATACATCCAAGAAATAACCAAAATACTCGCACTTCCCCAAGGTGCAGCAGAAACAGCACCCAATTCACCACCCATTCTAACTACAGAATGTCCTGGTAAAAACGGTAGAAGATGGGAAGAAACACCAATAGGACCCATACCGGGACCACCACCACCATGAGGAATACAGAAAGTTTTGTGTAAGTTCAAGTGACAAACATCTGCACCAATATCACCAGGACGACAAATACCCACTTGGGCATTCATATTAGCTCCATCCATGTAAACTTGTCCACCGTGATTATGAACAATAGCGCAGATATCCTGAATTGCTTCTTCAAACACACCATGAGTTGAAGGATATGTCACCATTAAAGCAGCAAGTTCATGACTATGTTTTTCTGCTTTAGCTTTTAAATCTTCAACATCAATATTACCTTGCTGATCACAAGTAACTCCGATAACTTTCATGCCACACATTACCGCGCTTGCAGGATTTGTTCCATGTGCAGATTGAGGAATTAAACAAACATTTCGATGTCCTTCTCCTCGACTATGATGATATTCATTAATTACTAGAAGTCCTGCATATTCACCTTGAGAACCTGCATTCGGTTGTAAGGAAATTCCCGCAAAACCTGTAATTTCTCCCAACCATGCTTCTAGTTGCTGGAAGAGAATTTGATAACCTCTGGTTTGGGAAGTTGGAGCAAAAGGATGTATTTTACCAAATTCTGCCCAAGTAACAGGAATCATTTCTGAAGTGGCATTTAACTTCATTGTACAAGAACCCAACGGAATCATAGATGTTGTTAATGATAAGTCCTTGGTTTCTAGTTGATGCAAATAACGTAATAAATCGGTTTCTGAATGATAGCGGTTGAAAACTGGATGAGTGAGATATTGAGTTTGACGAAGTTGGGAAATGTGCGGATAAGAAGAAGTTAATCTTTCTACTGTAAAAGGTAATTCATCTTTCAGAGCGAAAATTTGCCATAGGTCGATTAAATCTGCTTCTGTGGTAGTTTCATCTAAGGAGATACCCACGTTTGAATTATCAAAAATGCGTAAGTTAATATTTTTATTGTTGGCAGCATCAAGAATTGCATCTAATCTGGTATTTCCTAATTCTACCCGTAAGGTATCAAAGAAGTTTTCAGAACTAATTTTATAACCTAGTTTTTTCAATCCTGCTGCTAAGGTTGTAGTTAATTGATGGATATTTTTAGCAATTCCTCTGAGTCCATCGGGTCCATGATAGACTGCATACATACTGGCCATTACTGCCAATAAAACCTGGGCTGTACAAATATTACTGGTGGCTTTATCTCTGCGAATATGTTGTTCACGGGTTTGCAAAGCGAGACGGTATGCAAGTTTTCCATGAATATCTTTTGATACCCCGACAATGCGACCTGGAACTAGCCGTTTATACTCTTCTTTTGTGGTAAAATAGGCTGCGTGTGGTCCCCCAAATCCCAAGGGAATACCGAAGCGTTGTGTGCTGCCTACGGCAATATCAGCCCCTAATTCACTGGGGGGTGTGAGTAATGTTAAACTCAAAGGATCTGCTACTATAGTCACCAATGCACTGTGAGCATGGGACTTTTCTATAAAATGGCGATAGTCGTAAATTGTGCCATCAGTTGCAGGATATTGTAGAATTGCGCCAAAAATGGATTCTTGAAAATCAAAACTCTGATGATCACCAATAATGATATTTATGCCCAGAGGTTTTGCTCTAGTTTGCAATACGTTAATGGTTTGAGGATGACATTCACGGGAGACAAAATAGTTATGTGATTTATTTTTGCAGATATCATAACTCATACTCATGGCTTCTGCTGCTGCTGTGGCTTCATCCAATAAAGAAGCATTAGCAATTTCTAAACCTGTTAAATCAATAATCATGGTTTGGAAATTTAACAGTGCTTCTAAACGTCCTTGGGCAATTTCTGGTTGATAAGGTGTATAAGGTGTGTACCAACCGGGATTTTCTAGGATGTTGCGTTGAATAACCGTTGGGGTAATGCAATCATAATACCCCATGCCGATGTATGAACGGTAAACTTGATTTTGATCAGCTATTTGTTTTAATTTTCCCAGTGCTGCATATTCGCTTTGTGCTGCTGGTAATTGTAGGGTTTGATTAAAGCGAATAGCTTGCGGTACTGTTTTATCAATTAATTCGTCAAGGTTTGTCAAACCTAATACTCCTAGCATTTGCTGAATATCACCAAAGTTTGGTCCAATGTGTCTTTGGGCAAAACTGGTTAATTTCTGACTGTTGTCAGCCAAAATATTGCGCCCAGACTGAGGACGAGGGGGATTAAGTACCACAAATTATTCTCCTGATGCTACTTTAATATATTGTAATGATTACTGTTGTTCAGAAAGAGACAACTTTTCTATTTATCTGAAATTTCATAATTCGTTGATATATATAGAGACGTTCCATGAAACGTCTCTATATGTTAGAGATTGTGAGTTTTGAATTCTACTAAGTTGAAAAATGATTGCAACAGATGGAAAGATAAAAAACTTACAAACTGTAGTCGTGCAAAATAAATTGTACATTTAGGAGAGGGAACTCTTAACAGGGAACAGGGAACAGATAAGCATTATAGAGATTTTTATTTGTTCCAAAAATATTCAATTAATTTTGCTCAGGTACTTATCGCAAGACTTTCACAATCCAAAATCCAATATCCAGAATCCAAAATGTATTACTTACTCACCTTCCACTAAAGCCCTATACTCATCAGATGTCAAAGTATCATCAATTTCGCCAAGGTCATCAACACGCACTTTGATAAACCACCCTTCACCATATGGGTCATCCGATATTAGTTCAGGATCAGCAATTACGCTGTCATTGCGTTCTATAACTGTACCACTGACTGGTGCATTGACTTCTTCAACAGCTTTCACAGATTCAATTGTGCCAAATCGCTCTCCTTTTGAGATAGCATCACCAATTTCTGATACATCCAAAAATACAATGTCACCCAATTGTTCTATAGCAAATTCGCTGATACCAATAGTGGCGATTTCTCCATCTAGGCGTACATATTCATGAGTATCTAGATAGCGCAAATCCTGCGGATATTCACACATAAAACTTCCTCTTCCACGTTAAAAAATTGGTGTTACTAGAGTAACCCAAAAGACATTATTCCTTAAAAACCCCAAAGGTTATCAGCTAGTAACACGATTTTGTGACCGATAGAAAGGACGTTTGACCACGACTGAGGGATAAGCTTTGCCGCGAATTTCCACTTCTATCTGCTGTTTTGTGGTTGCTAACTGGCTAGGAACGTAAGCTAAAGCAATGGGATAACCAAGTGTAGGTGAGAAAGTACCACTAGTTACTTGTCCTACTGTTTTACCCGATGATAATACGGAGTAGCCGTGACGGGGAATATTTCTGCCTTGGGTTTGCAAACCTACAAGTTTACGCTGCACTCCCTTGGTTTTTTGCTGTTCTAAAACACTACGCCCAATAAAATCACCTTTGGTATCTAAATTTACTAGCCAACCCAAACCCGCTTCTAGGGGTGTGGTGCTATCGTCGATATCTTGTCCATAAAGCGCCATTGCGGCTTCGAGACGGAGGGTGTCTCGACAACCAAGTCCACAGGGGATAACACCAGCATCATAGAGACGTTGCCATAATTCTATTCCGATTTCTGAATCTACCATGACTTCAAAACCATCTTCCCCAGTGTAACCTGTACGAGCTAGGAATGCGGGTCGTCCAAAGATTGTTGTTTCTAGGTGTGCAAATGCTTTAATGGGGGTTAAATCTGCTGTCACCAAGGACTGAAGATAGCTAGTAGCTTTTGGTCCCTGAACGGCAATTAAGATTTTATCCCGTGAATGGTCTTGAAATTCAACTGTTTGAATATCAAGGTGTGTCAATATCCAGGATTTGTCTTTATCAGTGGTTGCGGCATTGACTATAATTACTACCTTTTGTGTACCAATGGTGTCTAGACCTTGGTAGTAAATAATTATGTCGTCAATAATTCCTGCTTGGGGATTTAATAATACTGTGTATTGAGCTTGACTAGGTTGCAGACGACTTAAATCTGAGGGAACTAAATTCTCCAGTTGGTCAATGAGGTTTTTGCCTTGGAGAGTAAATTTACCCATGTGGGAAATATCGAATATTCCAGCATTATTTCTAACAGCTTCGTGTTCTTTGGTAATACTGCTATATTGTACAGGCATTTCCCAGTCCCCAAAGCTGGTAAAACGGGCTTTAAGTTCTACACCGATTTGATATAAAGGGGTTCGTGCTAGAGATTGGGTGATATTTTCTTGATTAGCCACAGGTATTTTAGGCGATCACACATCAATATTAATCTATCCTATGGGATTATCATTACTTGTCTTCCCTAGTGCTGTTTAATAATAAATAGTGTAATTGTTGAGATTTATTAAGCAAAAGTTATGAAGTATTGGCAAATACTCGCTAGTTTGGTTTTAGCAGTAGTGTTCTTTGTGTTTCCCCTGTCAGCACAAGCAGCAAGTTCTTCCAGCATTACCCATTCTGCTGGGGAAAAACTACAAGGTCAGGATTTTTCTGGACAAAGTTTAATTGGTGTTGAGTATACCAACGTCAAGTTACAGAATACGAACTTTAGCAATTCTGACTTACGGGGTGGAGTTTTTAACGGTACTTTGTTGGAGGGTGTAAATCTGCATGGTGTGGATTTTAGTCAAGGTATTGCCTATCTAGTAAAGTTCAACAATGCTGATTTCAGTGATGCAATATTAACAGATGCAATGATGTTGCGTTCAGTTTTTGATAATGTTGATGTCACTGGTGCAGATTTTACCAATGCGATTTTAGACGGGGTAGAAATCAAGAAACTCTGTCTTAAGGCTAGTGGTGTAAATTCTAAAACTGCTGTAGATACTCGTGAATCTTTAGGATGTAGATAAGAAAGGGGTGTAAGGGTGTGGGGTGTAGGGAAAGATAGTTTGTCCCACCTCATCATTTATCGATGAAGAAAACAAAAATGTGACTCCAGAGGCACAGCATCAGAAATACAAAGTCCTAATTTAAAACCCCTGATTTTAATTATGGGGTTCCCCACACCCATTTGACTTTTGACTTTCGCCTTGCGCTACTAGTACAGTAGGGCGTAAATAAACCAACCATTCCAAATCTCTGAAAGGCTCAGTCCGTATACATTTTAAATTTTGTTAGCCTAGGGTCTCCGAAGGAGATATTTTGTTAGGGTAGCTCTTCTGAAAGAAGCATTTTGAATTCACGGCTGTACTAGTTGTATAAATTTCAAACCGTATTGTTCAATTGTGTCAGCCATACGGTGTTTTAGCTTAACCTGAGAGAAGCTTAAATCTGACCTGATAGGGCAAAGTGGGATGAATGTTGGAACAAAAGCGGTTATTATGACCCAATGCTGATTAGCACAGATAAAAATTGTATAGTTTAAGCTGTCAATTATTGATTTTTCCTGGGCACAAGCTTTTCAGATGGGAAGAAGAGCAGTTGAAAGGCATAATATGCCAAAACGATCAACAATATTTGATATCTTAACAAAAATCGAGGAATTAAATATGCTGGAATTATTAGGTTCAGGTTTGGTTTCACTTTGGCTGGATATGGCTGGAGTCAAAATCCAACCTTTAAATGCTTTAGATGCATTGGCTTGGCAAAGTAGTCCTGGCTTTGTCATTGCCCCTGATCCAAACCCAGCAGGAGCTATGACAGTGCAGGAATATCTCAAAGACTTGATGACCTCCAAGGTAGTCACGCCAAATTTAATCAACCATCAGGGAATTTGGTTGCAGTCTGGACCGATGTTAATGGCTAATCACCAAGGGACAATACCTCTACCCGCAGCATCTTTAACTAAGGTGGCTACTTCATTAGCTGCTGTTAAAACTTTCGGGCCAGACCATCAATTTGAAACTTTGGTTAGTGCTACAGGCCCCATAGTCAATGGGGTGGTAAATGGTGATTTGGTGATTAACGGAACTGGTGATCCCATGTTTGTGGGTGAGGAAGCGATCACACTTGGTAATGCTCTCAATAAAATCGGTATCAACCAGGTCAACGGAAATTTGGTAGTTGTTGGCAATTTTGCCATGAATTTCCAACGTCAGTCTCTCTTAGCTGGTCAAATGCTTAAACAAGCACTGGATCACAAAACATGGAATCGTGCTGTGATTTACCAATACTCAATTATGCCCAAGGGAACACCTAAACCCCAAGTGGTGATTGCTGGTACTATCAAAATAGCAGCACAGCCTAACCCTAAACAAACTATACTGGTTCGTCATCTCTCCCTCCCGTTAAAGGAAGTAATTAAGGAGATGAATGTTTACAGTAATAACGATATAGCAGAAATGTTAGCGGAGTCGGTGGGAGGAGCAAATGTAGTAAAAACAACAGCAGCCGCTCTTGCCAATGTACCACAGTCGGAAATTCAGTTAATTAATGGTTCTGGACTGGGACGAGAAAATCGGATTTCCCCCAGAGCCGTCTGTGCTATGTTCATCGCATTACAAAGAGAAGCATCTGTCCATCAGTTGACTTTAGCTGACTTGTTCCCCATGTCCGGGTTAGATTACCGAGGTACATTACACTCTAGACACCTACCCGGTGCAACAGTGATTAAAACTGGAACTCTCAGCGATGTCAGTGCTTTAGCAGGAGTTTTACCAACACGCGATCGCGGTTTAGTCTGGTTTGCTATCATCAATCGTGGTTACAATGTCTCCAGTTTTCGGGCTGAACAAGATAAACTTTTACAACATCTGGTCAAACAACTGCAAGTATCATCTAATATTCCTACCGCGCTTACTCCTCACTCACCGAAAAATACTTTACCAAAATTAGGCGTACCCAGCCGCAATGAAATTTTGTATAAAAATTAATCATGGGGAATAGGTGACAGGTGACAGGGAAGAGGGAGCAGAAAAGTAGAAGAGTAGAGGAGTACGGGAGCAGAGGAGAAAATGACGAATTACGAATTACTAATTCATTCCTGCGGAATAATTTCTGTTACCACTCTGTCGTTATAACTGCCACCTTTAACAACAATATTGTCTGTTTGTAGATTAGCCAGTGCGGTTGCACCTTGAAGATTTAACGGTGGATCAACTTGAAGATAAACCACATTCCCCTGGGCTTCTAGTAATTTTCTTTCTAAATACCAAGTAAGTAGATTTGATTTTAAAGATTGCTTGTGTTGTCCTACAGCATTCACATTGCCTGTTAAATAAACACTTTTTTGTAGAATCTTTACTTCTGCTTTATTGCCAGTTACAGTCACATTTTCAGCTTGGTGAAAAACACGCACAGGGGAATTTGCCTTAACAGTTTCTTGATTGATATTCCAGGTCATAGAGTTACTAACTATCTGCATAGGTGGTTCTATTAACTCTAGTTTGGCTTTAGGTCCAATAGTAGCAATTTTGGTTTTTAAGTTAATTTCTGCAGCATTTCCTTGACCACGATCAGTGATTTTATTATCTTTATAGCGGTCAATTTGAATGGGGCACTCGCTAATTAATTTTCCTTCTTTAATCTGCCAAATTAACCTTTCAGTTCGCATTTGCAACTGAGGATCAGCAGATATCGCAACTACTTTACCAGCAAATTCTATTCGTTGTTCCCGGGTTTTTACTCTTACTTCTTGAGCGGTTGCTTGTAGTTCTTTATGAGTCCCATTTAATTGATTACGAACAATTAATAAATCTTCTTTATGTCGCCATTCTAATTCATTACCTTTTAAGATAGTACCATTATGGGGATCGGTAGCAATAATCTTACCTTTAAGGAATAGCTGTTTTCCATCCTGCTGAATATCAGCTGTTTCACCTCTAATTGTGTAAACTACTTTACCATCTTGGTAGAGTTCACCATCGGGATTTTGTGCTTCACCAATTTCTTTTTCTTTAGTATATTTTGCCTTTTTAGCTTTGACTTTCCAAATAGGTCTACCTACTTCATCAAATTGTTCTAAAGCAACGCCAAAAAAAGTTAACTTACTATTGGTATCCTGGTTAGATGAATCCCCTCTATTTGGTTTATGAGGAGAAGGATTACCACAAGCAAACAAACCAATGACCAAAAATAAGGTCAAAGGCAGGTAAGACCAATTTTGTGGTAATTTTAAATTATCATCAGAATAGAAGCGGGGAAATTTGGTTTTACTTCCCCCCTGAAGTTGTGAATTTGTGCTTCCATTCGTCCTGCCTTGTTGATGTTGCATGATTATTCGGGAATTTCTAGATGTCCTTCGCTATCTCTAGAATCGTCCAAGAATCCCAGACTCGATAATGGTCGATAGGGATAGCTTTGACGGGGTGTTTTTTGAATATCTTCTTTGATGGCTTCTAAATCAATATAGCGATCACTCACATTAATTAAGCTATCACTAGTCATAGATCGCAAGCTCACCACCTCTACCCTGACACCCCGATAACTGACCGAATTTACAGCATAAGCTAAATCGCCATCACCACTAACTAAAACAGCGGTATCATAGGAATCGACCAAGGCCATCATATCAACAGCTATTTCCACATCTAGGTTAGCTTTTTTCGACCCATCTGGCAGTTGCACCAAATCCTTAGCAATGACCCGATAGCCGTTCCGACGCATCCACAACAAAAACCCCTGCTGTTTTTCATTCGTCCGGTCTACACCAGTGTAGAAGAAAGCCCGCAATAGTCTTGACCCCCCAGTTAAACGGCATAAAAGCTTAGTGTAATCGATTTCGATTCCTAATTGTAAAGCAGCATAAAATAAATTTGAGCCATCAATAAATATTGCTACACGACCACGATTTTCTAAAACTTGTTCAGGCGTAAAAATAGAATCATTTTCCAAATTATTCAACATCATTGTCATACCTCGGTTGTTATCCCTGTTATTTTTGGTAGAAATCACGAATACCATTTTGAATTATGGATTATGGATTGGAAATCGCTTTATGCGTTTACGTTATGTACATCCATTTGTTACCATCATTTTTCTTTCTTGGTATAAGTTTTACATAATTGTTAGATTGGCTTATGATAATTTGCCGGGGCTGAATTTTTCTAGCCCTGTTCAGTCTTTAAACTCAATGACAAATGGAAAGTCTTAATCGTTTTTTAGGGTATCTATCCGTTTAAAAATGGGTTGGGGTGTACCCAACTGTTGTTTATCTGATAGCAAGCCCCATATTGCATGGGTACTAAAAGGCGCAACAATTGAAGTTTCTGTTTGATCGTTAAAATTAATTCCCCAGCCTAGTTGCTGATAAATATCACTGCTGATATTAGGAATAATCGGGGATAGGAGATAAGCTGCTAGTCTCACAGATTCAAGAACTGTGTACAACACCACTTCCACTTCTTCCTGCTTTCCCTGTTTATATAATGACCAAGGAGCTTGTTCATCAATGAACTTATTACTGGCTTGTACCAGCGATAAAACAGAGTGGCAGGCTTCATTAAAAGCTAAAGCTGTGTATGCTTGTTTCACCTGTTCTCCTAGACCTAAGCCAATCGCTTTTAAAGCATTCTCATTCGGAATCGCTTCTGGATCGATTGACGGCACTTTACCAGTGGAGTATTTCTTCACCATGTTCAAGGTACGATTTAACAAATTACCTAAATCATTTGCCAAATCTGCATTAAGAACATTGATGAACCTAGTTTCATTAAAATCTCCATCCTTGCCAAATTCGATTTCCTTAAGGAAGTAATAACGAACGGCATCACTACCATAACGTTGGACTAATGAGATAGGATCAAGGGTATTACCTAGAGTTTTTCCCATTTTTTGACCATCTTTAGTCAAAAAACCATGCCCAAATACTCGCTCTGGTAAAGGTAAACCAGCTGACATGAGCATTGCTGGCCAATAAACTGCATGGAAACGCAATATATCTTTACCGATTAGGTGCAGATTAATAGGCCACCATTTTTCTAAAGCATTGGCTAAAGTCGCTTCTGCATCAGGTTCTAACAATGCTGTTACATAACCAAGGAGCGCATCAAACCAAACATAAAGGGTATGTTTAGGATCTACCGACACTGGAAAACCCCAATCCAGATTTACCCGCGAAATCGAAAAATCTTGTAAACCTTGACCGACAAAGTTGAGGACTTCATTACGTCGGCTTGGTGGTTGAATAAAATCTGGGCTAGATTGGTAAAATTCCTCCAGTTTGGTTTGATACTTGGATAGACGGAAAAAGTAGTTCTGTTCGTCTCGCCACTCTACTTCTTTGCTAGTATGTATAGGGCAGCGTTTTCCATCTAGTAGTTCTCGTTCTTCCTTAAATTCTTCGCAGGATACACAATACCAGCCTTTTTGTTGTCCTTGGTAAATGTCGCCATTTTCCCAAACTCGCTGGAAGAATTCTTTAACAATGGCGTAATGGTTCAAAGCAGTAGTGCGACTAAAGCGATCATATTGAATGTTGAGAACCTCCCACAAATTGATGAAACTGGGTACAATTTGATCACAAAACTCCTGTGGTGGTTTTTCTAAACTTGCTGCTGACCGCTGAATTTTTTGCCCATGTTCATCTGTACCCGTAACTAGCAATACCTGATGTCCTAATGAGCGTTGAAACCTAGCTACAACATCCGCAGCCATTGTGGTGTAAGCACTACCAATATGGGGTACATCGTTTACATAGTATAGAGGTGTGGTTAGTGCAAAGGTTTTTGAAGTTTTATTCACTAGATTCATACACAATAAAAAACAAATTATTAAACAGATTTTTTTCTTAGTTAATCCTGTAAAACCAGGTAATTATATAACATTGCAAGTATTTTTTCAAACTAAAACTTAACATTAGCAAATTTCTCACCTCAAGAATTGTTTTTTAGTATCTAAAAATCGTGCTGATTTATCCAAAAATTACGGAAAATACTTGTTATTAATCATGTTGTAAGCTGTTCATTACTCAACTTCGATGCTCCTATAAGCCAATTAAAATCTATAAAGATTAGGCTTAGTCACCCAAATATGTGATTTATACATTTCTATCTGATAACCCAGCATAGCGTTATTAATAGATGCTGAACCTTATAGTGAAGAAATGTAAAAAATACATCAAGAAAAAATGCGAAATTTTTACAAAAAATATACTAATTGACTGGGGATAGGAAATTGGGGACGAAGAATCACTTTTATGAATTATGAATTATGAGTTACCTGCCTTAAGTGAGTTTGTGAAGGATGGGTTAAGCGATTTCACTTATTCATATATAATTCATTCAAACTTCACTAAAATCTGTAATCATAGTTTCAGACTCGGCTGATTTTTATCTCGAGAAGCTGATTTAGTCATTGGTTCTTGGGAATAGGGAACAGTGAACAACAATAAAGAAAGTGCGATGGCTGATAACTGATAACTGACCCATCTCCCCATGATTGCCAATGGAACGGTAGAGTAAAACCAATACCGTCGCCAAAATAGGAGGGTGAGTTGATGATGCTTTAAGCATTAACTCCCATTTCTTTGAGGCTTGGCAAAAACAATCAGTGTTAAAAATTCCTTCCAGGTTTCCTAGAAGTATTTTTTAACGTATTAACTGCAGTATAAGGGTTTGAGATTCCAAACTAGCTCTTCAGCAAAACGCTTATCTGTGTTTAATTTTGGTAAAATGGCAAAATTCCTGTAGCCTTTTATTTTGGCTAAGGTATTGTAAAACAAGATCTAATAGATTGTAGATACATTGGCAAAATGGCAGACGTTGAACTTAAACCTTGTTTCCTGACTCCCAAACGAGTACAACTAGAATATCCGCTGTTTGTCTATTTGCCTGGAATGGATGGAACTGGTCAACTGTTGCGATCCCAAACTGCTGGCTTAGAAGTAGGCTTTGATGTCCGTTGTTTAGCGATCCCCAGAAAAGACCTCACAACCTGGGAGGTGCTGACTAGTAATGTTTTAGACTTGATTCACGCAGAATTAGAAAGAAGCTGTCACCGTCCAGTTTATTTATGTGGGGAATCTTTTGGCGGTTGTTTGGCTATGAAAGTCGCTACCCAATCACCACATGTGTTTAAACGTATTATTTTAATAAATCCCGCTTCAGCTTTTCAACTGCGCCCTTGGTTGAACACCTTATCTCAACTAGCTGATTTAGTACCATCATGGTTTTATGATGTTGGTGCATTGGGATTATTACCATTTTTGGCATCGTTATCACGGATGTCTAGTAGTATTCGCCATGAACTACTCAGAACTATGCGTTCTCTACCCGCAGAAACGGTAAATTGGCGTTTGTCGTTATTGCGTGAGTTTCATATTGAAGAGGACAAATTGCAACAACTCAAGCAGCAGGTCTTACTTATAGCCGGGGGGAGCGATCAGTTGTTACCTTCTGTAAGTGAGGTAGAACGGTTAGATAATATTTTACCTAATTCTCAAAATTTAATCTTACGTGATAGCGGTCATGCATGTTTGTTGGAGGAACATGTGAATTTGTATGCAATTTTGAAAGAGAATGAATTTGTAGAAACTGTAAAATACAGTCATGCTACTAGAATTTAAGACAGAACTTGCCGTAGTTGGTTAAATAAGCTATGAGGTTCTTGGTATCTAGTTGAGAGCATTGTGAGTGAGTAGCCCCACCACGCGATCGCCCGGAAGCTGATCTGGCGCTTATTTTACCAGTAACAATTGACTGGATGCGCTCAAAAGCAGATTGAGCCTGTGCCTGTGGCAGAAAAACAGGGGACAGTAAACTTCCAGACAACAGGGTTATAGGTGTGCAGATAGTTATAGTTTGGCGTAAGAGCGAGCGCTTGATCATCAGTCAATAACCTCCTGAGTAAACTAAACTTTTCGTAATTGATAAGTTAAAAAAACAACTCCTCCACCTATAGCCAGTAATGCCAAGGTGGGCGGTACAAAAGGAATCCAACCACTTTACTTTGGTAAACTAGAATCAGATAGCAGACATTGATGAGACTCAAAACCAGATGGTAAGTCTTGTATATTATTCCAATAACTGTCAACCAATAAATGTGTTACCCAAACCCACCGCATCAGCAATGATAGAACCTCGGTGTCTTTCAATTACTTTGACGGATCTTTGAAACCCTTCTTGTTCAAAACTTGCTAATTCTAAGGTTTTACCAATCTCACCAATAATGGTTTCATCTTTAAATAGTTCGTATAGTACCTTGAGAAATATCTCATAGGGTGTATATGCTTTATTACCAAATTTGGAGGTATTAAGATCATCAATTAAGTTGGCTTTGTAGTCAATATCAACACTGGGGTCATTCTAGGATTTTTCAAACCAGTTATGTCTGAGGTCGTGAGCAATCGCCCCAATTTTCTTGACAATATTTAACACTGTTTAAGCCAACAAGTGACTGTTGTGGAAGGGGCTGTAGATGTCTTACAAGTATTAAAGGAGCATGGACTGATACAGGAAGTTTTTACAGAAACTCAAATTGCTGCATTAAGTCAACGCTTTAGATAAATTATCAGAGAGGGAGATACTCATTTAAATAGGCAAATTGCATATCTCAATGACTTAATCCCATGATTTAAATGAAGCTTTACATTGGTAAGTTCTGAGATCAGATGGAAGGTCTTCATACTGGGAGGCGAAGGTTCTTACGTAAGTCTTCATGGTCCTGGAGTGCCCTTACCCAATCCCAATTTGGGCATCCCTCGAAATCCCTTTGGCAGTCCAGGTGTAACAAAAAATCCTAATTTAAGACTTTCGCCTGCCCATGACGGCGATAGGGTGACGTTGATTGAAGTTCCTCATAACCCTGGCTGCTATATTCCTAAATATAATCCCCCAATAGGTGGTGCTTCTACACCTTCTTCTCACAAAGCTGGTGCGATCGTTCCTGTCAAAAATACACCAGTTAATACTGACTTATCAGTACCTTTTTCTCACCAAGGTGGAGTGATCGCATATATAAAAGCTTCACTCCCTGCCACCGGGACTAACAACACTGGGGGGCAGATAGTTCCACCAAATCTTCGCAACTTAATACCTGAAGTCAACACCCCGCCAACTGAACCTCCACGACTTCTTCCAGTCAAAGTGGAGCGCTCGCATATATAAAAGCTTTACCCCCTGCCAGTGGGACTAACAACACTGGGGGGCAGATAGTTCCACCAAATCTTCGCAACTTAATACCTGAAGTCAACACCCTGCCAACTAGAACTTTAACACCCGCTACTCATCAAGATCAGGGTATGACTCATAACCTACTTGGGGGAATTTCTACACCCAAAACTTGTGGTGAGGTTTCTCATCCAGGAATCGAAGTTAAAGTTACTGAAGATGGTGAAGGTTTAATCTGTTCCCCTTGTAAAGGGATCAATAAGGAATATGACCCAGAGCTAAAAGATCCTGCGAACCAACACCTCAAAAATAAGCTTGAAGCGGCCAAAGCAATACCGGATAGCGACCGAGTTGCAAAAGCTGAAACTGTAGCTAAGGTTAGAGACAAACTCCAATAGGATCTGAAACCGAGAACGGTCAACCTTACAAATCCCAAGAAGGACATTTATCAGAATATTCCCACTTATATCAAGACATTCCAGGAGGCAATTAACAACCTTAACAAGTACAGATGCTATATCAAAGACCCCAATAAGATTAGTGAAATTGATGCCTCCATTAATCGAGCGCAAAATTGGATTAATAAAATGCAGGCTGCTTTAAGTGAGTGGAACAAGCGTGTGTTAAATTACCCAAATATATGGAATCCTGATGGTAGGTCGAAGGCACAGCCCGACTGGCCATCTGACCCCGTGGCGGCTACCAGAAGAAATTGAAGCAGATTTAAATTGCCAAGATCCCCAACGTATTCTAGCAGGGCTTCGAGACCTCAAGGACTGCATGGACGAGTTTGACGAATTTTAACTTGCTCCTATAGGTACAGATATTCTCAAGCCTTTCGGTAGTACTGTTTCGAGTGAAACCCAGCTAGACCTGCTCCACATACTAGTACTTTAGTAGATTTAGGTGATGCCGTAGCGGATGAACTTTCTCTGCCCTTTGATGAAATCTCATTAGAAATGATTTATCGTCGTCTTTATCATTTTACGATGGCTCATTAAAAAGTAATGCAACAGAAGAAAGTTAAGTATTTTGCTGACCTCCAAAATCGAGATTTAGGTATTATCAAACAACAGCGAAAACCAAATGTTAGTTTAATTGTTGCTCCGTTTCCTGATCTTCAACGAGGTCCTGAGCAGTTCTTTTTGCATATTTCTCCAAAAGCCTCTTGACAAAAGACTTTCGGACTTAAGTTATTACCAAGGATTTAGGAGGATATCAAATTTTTAATGCTTTAGCTACAACCTTTAAAATATTATTTTATGAAGCTAATTTAGGAACTATCAAACTTCGTCGTTTAAGAATCACCATTTCATTACCAACAACAGGATTGCGTGCTATTAAATTATCTTGATAATCAAGAATTTCTAAATGAGTGAAATCTAATTCTTGAGAACGCTGTAAAATATCAGCAGCTAATTGGTTTTGTTTATCCGTTTCCAAAGCATACCAATCATCAGCAATTTTAACAGTTAAATCGCTAGAACGGAAATTGGCTTGAATAGATTTGATCAACTTGGTAGAAATGATTTCCTCTCCATTGCGGGTTAAGGAAACACTAATTTCAGCTAATTGATCTTCAATAGCCGCAATTAAAGCTTGTTCCGGTGTTAATTGTAAAATTGGAGTAGGTATTGGTTCAGGTTCAAGTTTAGGTTCTAGTGTAGGAGTTGCTTCTAGCGTAGGAGTTGCTTCTAGCGTAGGAGTTGCTTCTAGTGTAGGAGTTGGTTCTGGTGTAGTAGTTATTTCCGGTTCTGGTAATACAGCTACAGTTGGTATTGGTGTTGGTGCGGTAACTTTCTTAACTGGGGGAAGAGTCCCTACCTCAGAAGGTTTAAGAATAAACACCGTTGTTGTCCCAACTATCACCACAGCAACTCCCACGAGAATTCCTGTCAAAATAGTATCTGACAAATTGTTAGAAACATTTGACGGTAAAAACAAGCGAAATGTCCTTAAAAATCCATCCCAACTCGATAACACCCGTTGCAAAAAATTAGGTTTTTTCTCAGTACTAACAGGTGTATCTGTCTCCAGTTGGACGACTGTGTTTTCTAAAACCCCAATTGTTCCTTTCAGAACTTGGATAATTGTCATCTTCCAAATTGGTATATTTTTCTGATATGGTTTTTTAGAAGGTTGATTATTTTTGGACATGGAACTTTCACCCAGATTAAGGAATCAAAGACTCAGATAGTAGATTCTGACTCTTACTATGTATTTATTTTGCCATTTAATAAACTTAGTCATTTATGAAAGGCAAACGCCGTCAATTTTTATTTTTCAGTAGTCTTACCGCCATTGGTACAGGATTTATAGGATGGAAATTATTTTGTCAAAATCTTGAAAATCCTCTTTTAGAACCAGTAATAGCTGCTAACCCAGCAAAAAAAGATTTATTATTGCGTTTTGTTTCTGTTGCTGATATAGGAACTGGTGCGAAAGGACAGTATGTTGTAGCCTGGTCAATGAATTCTTATCACCAAGAAAATCCTTACGATTTAGTGATTTTAGCAGGTGATAACATTTACAATAACGGCGAAATTGAGAAGATAGATGCAGTTTTTGAGCGTCCTTATCAACCTTTGCTGAAAAAAGGTGTGAAATTTCATGCTTGTTTAGGTAATCACGATATTAGGACTGATAACGGTGTTCCCCAAATGAACTTCCTGGCTTGAATATGACCGGACGTTATTACACATTTATTCGAGATAATTTGCAGTTTTTTGGTTTAGATACTAATGGTAATGCTGATTGGAAAAGTCAGTTAGTTTGCTTGGAGAAGGAATTAAGCCTAAGCAAAGCTGATTGGAAAGTTTTATTTGGTCATCATCCAATTTATGCTTCTGGTGCTTATGGGAGTAATCCAAATTTTATCAAGATTTTTACTCCTTTGGTTCAAAAATATAATCTTCAATTATATATCAATGGTCATGAACATCATTATGAACGTACTCGTTCTATTAATGGGACGACTTATTTAATTTGTGGTGCCGATGCTCGTAATCATTCTGTTAGTCTTTCTGTGTGGACTGAATATTCTACGAGTAATTTGAGTTTTGCTAGTTATGAAGTGTATGCAGATAGAATTGAGGTAAGTGGTATTGATACTTATAATCGGGTTTTTGATCGTGGTGTGATTAAGTTGAGGAGTGTTTAAAAGCAGTGGTATGAGGAAGAGTTCTTAACGAGGTCTAGATAATTTGTTCAAGAAATTGAGTTCATTGGAGTTTAACTTATGAGAGTTAAGCAGTTAAAAATGCAAGCTTTTCGCGGTATAATTGATATCCTAGAGGATATATTAGACCTCTCGCAGAATTAATTTTATGTTATAGTGGGGGTTGTATTTGTTTTAGCTAAAAGTTAGAGTTACACGGTTATGTTTGAATTAGCGAGCCCAAAGAATACCAAAAATACATAAAATCTAAAAATCTCTATCATACTACATAAACAATTTTGCAATAGGTCTATTGTGATTAAATTCAATACCTTAGCCAATTTACCAGGGTTCAACAGATGTAGGCGCATTGTGAATAGGACCGAGAGAGGTAAGCTTAGCAAAATCTGTGCTAAATAAAATAGGCTCTGATTGTTCCGGAAACATTTTTAACATTTCATGAACATATCGAAAACCACGACAGTAAGCCTTAAGATCAACAATCCCAGAACCAGGACTATCTGGACGGAACTGAGCTAAAAGATCATGGGAGACTGTAATTAATTGGGTAAAAAAGGTTGGTAATACTTTGCCTGACAAGCCGGAAAAGGATGAAATACCAGAAATTACTCAAATTTATGAGTTGGAAACATAATTTGGTTATGGACAGTAGTAAATAAGCACATTTCCGGAGTTATAGCCTGGGTTTTAGGAGACCGTAGTTCTGAAACTTTTACGCTTTTGTCTAAGAATTGAGGAGTGAGGAGTCAGAATGTTTGAGAAATTGGTTAATTATCAAATAGGTATTTTTGGCGTTAGCCTGAAAAATCTGACTGCCGATAGCTGAATGCTTACATAATCTTTACGGGAAAATATTATGATTCTTGAGGCAGTGATTTTGTATATTAAGCCTGGATTAGAAAAGAATTTTGAATCTACCTTCAGAAAGGCCTCTAGTATTATTTCTGCAATGAATGGATATTCATCCCACATTCCGCATTTAAATAAGTAGCATAAATAAACTACATTTACAGGCAATTCAGAACTATAGTTTTTAAAGATCCAGTAGCCATGAAAACATAAATTATGCACGTCAAGGTTGCAGCTTTCTTATTCTGTGAAAAAAGCTAGTTAGACAACAATGTTGAATTTAAATTTTTAAATCACTTATGAAAATACAAGACTATGCAATAGTGAATTAGAGATTTGAAAAATAAGAAAATAAATAATACTTTTGACAAGCTGCAGGTAGGAATTGGAAAATTCGACAACGTTCCTCTGTCAAGTTCAGAATCCTATGAACTCCTTGTGTAATCAGAAAAAGCATCCCTTGAAAACATACGCCAGTTGATGCCTCTTTCAGAGGAGCTTCCCTAACAAGTCGGGGAACCAGCCCAAGGCACTGGCTCTGAAATATCCAATAATTCTTACCTTCAATTATCTAGGCAATTATTATACTCTCCATGCAAATGCAATGAGGTTGAATCTAAATGGGAATATTTGGTTGCTACTCCATATTTTTTTACTACTTCTAAGGCAATTATTAGGAATAATTTAGTTAATCCATATTTGTATAACTTATCCATTACTCTGCCTATTCTATCATCATTTAAATCTTCGCCTTCAATTCCCGCTCCTAATAAATATTCTATAGCTTTTTCCTCAAAAAGTTGAGGAAATAAATATAATGGTCTCCATAGAAAACCTAGTCCATAATGATTGCTTTGACTATTTCTCCTGTATTCACTTTCTCTCTACTATCTATTCAGAATATCTTATTGATTTTTTCTACAATTCCTATGTCATCTATTATTCCCAAGTGATCCAAGTTCTTACTCTTAAAGTCTTATTTTTAGTAATTCATATTTTTGGGTATTTTTATTTAGTCCAGGCTCATTTACATTTATCTTCTCATCTTTTATCCTGAATTTATTGTCAATACTTACGAGTTCCAAGTTGTTGGCAATTTTTATTGTATTGTCTATTTTTTTACTATTTCAATTATGTGCTTACTACGTAGCTTTCTATAATTATACAGGTACGTGTACTACGAAATGAAGTGCTGAATGTGGCTTTATTACTTGTTAAATGGGAAAGTCTAGAAGCGCATACTGTGGGTTTTAGAAGTTCAACATATCAAGAGTGGGAAAAATTGCTGCACCATTATTATAAGCTATAATGAGCCATTTCCTACTGTTGAACATTTTGAAGAAGTCGAATTGTAGAAAATTAGATCAATCCATTTTTTGCAACTGCGCGACTCTAGGGTGAATAATTTTCTGTCCCAAATTCACAAATTTAATTGCTACAGAAAGTTTATTTCCTTCTCCGAAAACGTGGGTTATTTCCCCAACACCAAACGATTTATGTAAGACTTGATCTCCTACTTGCCACTTCTGATTGGTTTCTGGGTTCTCACTTTTTGTAGACGCTGTTTTAGTAAAGGTGCGAGTAACTTTGTTTTCAGTGGTTAATAACTCTTCTGGTAATTCGTCAAGGAATTGTGATCGCATGGCTGGTTCTCTTAAACCATACAGTCTTCTCTCTCTTGCATGACACAAGTATAACCTCTCTTGGGCGCGCGTTATTCCCACATAACACAAGCGACGTTCTTCTTCTAAAGATGCAGGATCTTGTAAGGAACGATATCCAGGAAATAGTCCCTGTTCTAATCCTACTAAGAAGACTACTGGAAATTCTAAACCTTTAGAAGCGTGTAATGTCATTAAGGAAACAGTTGTTTTTCCTTCTTTTAAGTTATCTAAATCTGAACTCAATGCTGCACTTTGCAAAAATCCTTGTAAGGAAATATCATCACCTTCATTTTCTTCCTGAAATTGCGATATTGCATTATAAAGTTCATTAACGTTTTGGATTCTATTATCAGCTTCATCTGTACCTTGATTTTCCAAGTCTTGGACATAACCAGAATCTTCTAAAATTCCTTGCAAAATCTCAGAACCAGGAATTTTTGAGATTTGTTCTTGCCATTTTTGAATAATTTTAGCAAAACCATTGACAGATTTTGCAGAACGTCCCGCTAAGGTATTAACTGATGTCTCATCAGTTAATATTTCCCACAATGTTGTCCCTAGTTGTTGGGAAGCATTCACTAAAGCTTCAATGGTAGCTTTACCAATTCCCCGACGAGGTGTATTAATTACTCTCAATAAACTAACTGTATCAGCAGGATTGTTTATTGCTCTCAAATATGCGACAATATCTTTAATTTCTTTCCGATCGTAAAATTTCATTCCTCCCACAACTGTATAAGGAATTTGATATTTTACTAATAAATCTTCAAATGGTCGAGATTGAGCATTAGTCCGATAAAGGATGGCAAAATTACCCCAGTTTAATTCTGGGTTGTGATGTTCTAATGTCCGAGTTTGATTAATGACAAAAGCTGCTTCTTCTATTTCATCTTCAGCTTTATAGCAGTGAATTTCTTCACCTGCATCTCTGGTGGCTTTGAGAATTTTATCAATACGTTGGGTGTTATTTTCAATTAATTCATTTGCAGCTTGGAGAATGTTTTCACAAGAACGATAGTTTTCTTCTAATTTCACCATTGTTCTGGTGTCATCATCTTCTAACCCATCGCCAAAATTTTGCTGAAATTCTAGTAAAATTGTGAAGTCTGCCATTCTAAAGCTGTAAACTGATTGGTCAGCATCACCTACTACAAACACAGATCGATTTTCCCAGTTCCATTCACTCTTTCTATTTTCGTCGTTTGTTACTAAAAGCTGAATTAAATCATATTGTGTACGGTTTGTGTCTTGATATTCATCTACTAAGATATGGCAAAATCTGCCATGCCAATAACCTAAAACTTGTTCATTTTGTCGAAATAATCGTGTAGGAATTAATATTAAATCATCAAAATCTAAAGCGTTATTTCCTGCAAGTTTATCTTGATAAAGACTGTAAACTTCAGCAATTACCCTTCCCCGGTAATTGGGTTGTTCCTGTTCAAACTCCTCCGGTGAAAATCCCTGATTCTTGGCGTTGCTGATAGCGTAACGAACGGATTTAGGTTCAAATTTCTTACTATCTAAATTTAAGTCTTTTGTAACTATTTCTTTAATTAAGCTCTGTACATCAGATTCATCAAAGATGGAAAAGTTTTTATTCCACCGTCGTCCTTTTTCATCTTGATATTTTTCGATATCATAGCGCAGAATCCGAGAAAATAAACTGTGAAAAGTGCCACACCACATATCTTTAATGGTGGTACGGTAAACCTTGGATTTGAGTTGTGTTTGCTCGTATTCTGGTAACGAATCTAACTTTTGCCCGTATTCTTTAAGTGCTAATTGTTCAGAAAATAACCTTTGAATCCTATCCTTCATTTCCCGTGCGGCTTTGTTGGTGAAAGTCACTGCGATGATATTTTCAGGATTTACACGGTGTTTAAGAATCAAATTAGCAATTCGATAAGTCAGCGCACGGGTTTTACCAGAACCAGCACCAGCTACAACTAGCAATGGTCCGCAGTAATGTTCGACGGCTTGACGTTGACTGGGATTGAGATGGCTAAGGAAGTCAATGTTTGTGGTCATGGATATGCGTGAGCTATGCGGTGACATCTATAAATTGTAGCTATTGGTCAGGTTACAATATCCTAGTGAAACTTGGGCAAAGAAATATCAGATGCAAACAGGCCTTAAACTTTTTCACCTGTTACCTATTACCTGTTATACTCATTGCCGCACTGTCAAAGGTAAACTTACCTTAAAATTAGAACCAACCCCAAGCTGACTGTTAACAAGAATTTCACCCCCCATCATCTGGCAAAAATGACGGCTAATAGCTAATCCCAAGCCGGTACCACCATATTTTTTGGTAGTGGAAATATCCCCTTGTATAAAGGGTTGAAACAATTTCTGCTCTTGACTGGGTGACATTCCGATTCCGTTATCAGTTACGGTGAAAATAATTGATCCGAAGGGTGCTTCTTTAAGGATGATTGTTTTATCAATCTTAACAGTTAGTGTTACTTTGCCGTTGGTAGTAAACTTGGCTGCATTGCTCAGTAAATTTAATAATACCTGTCGCATCCTCGTTTGGTCAGCATACATCGTCCCCAAATACTCATCACATTCTAATACTAAGGTGTTGCCATTTTTTTCTATTGCTGGTTTCACTGTCAGAACAACATTATTAATCAGAGTTATGATGTCAAATGTCTCTGGGTAGAGAGTCATTTTCCCCGCTTCGATTTTTGATACATCTAGGATGTCGTTAATTAGTTCTAGTAAATGTCTACCAGCAGAATTGATAGTTTCTAAGTCGGTGATAAAATCTGGCGATGCACCAATATCAACAGCATCATCTTTTAGCAGTTGACTTAAACCAATTACTGCATTTAAAGGTGTACGTAACTCATGACTAACATTGGCCAAAAATTGGCTTTTGGCTTTACTAGCAGCTTCGGCTAATTCTTTGGCTTGTTGGAGTTGTCTAGTACGCTCAGATACTCGCTCAATTAAGCGATTTAGCGATTTAGCTAGCAACCCAATTTCATCGTCAGTAGTAATGGGAGCGCGTAAATCAAAATTGGATTTTCTAGCTACCTGTTCAGCTACTTGTGTTAATGTAATTACAGGTTCTGCGAGCGCTCGACTGGTACGCCATGCCACAACAGCAGCAACAGCAACCGAAACCAGCATACTAACTATGACAATAGCTCTCTCAACAAATCTAGCTTGCTCTACATCTGTCCGTCTCTTTAGCTCTTGTGTTTGAGCAGTCTCTAAAATTCTAGTTAATTGATCCGATAAAAGATTGAGCTGCTCAACTATCTGACTATTCATAACTCCCAGTAACTGCTCTCGCGCTATCTCTACTTGTTCCGGTTGTATTCTTGGCGTGTCAATTCTCGTCAAAATAGGTTCTATCTGGTTAATAAATTCTTCTAAATACTTAGAATAATTGAGAAATAAAATTTCTAAAGTCGATTTGTTTGCTGCTAAGATCTGAGGATCGCTGTTGATATATGTATCAATGCTTTCTTCTAATTTTTGTGCTTGAGCAACAGACTTGAGAAACTTATCTTTTTTAATTTTTAATTTTTCTGGGTCGTTCAATACCGCTATCAAGCTTGAGCTATGGAGTTGAGCCTCAATTACTGCATCTTTATAATTATTTAGTAATCGTTCTTGCTCATTAGCTTGATTGAACTGCCTGACTTCTCTACCTCGGTAATAGTTAGCCAGTACCAATCCTGTCAATGAGCCAAAAAAGCCAATAGCAATAGCCACAAAGTAACCATAGCCAATTTTTTGATGGATACGCCAGGAACTGGCTTTGAGTTTCCGACGAGAGGGAAATTCTATAGTTGGGAGTTCTTCTATTTTCCGCTCTTGAGTTGACACTTTTTTGAGTTCCGAACTTTTGTCAACAAAGGTTGGCTTTTGATTTGGCATCCATAAAATATCCTAAACTTTAAACCCAGTCTTCCGGTAATTATAATTGACTTTAACTTATTCAATAATAGGAGTAAATCTTTTTCCGATCAAAGGTAAGATATTTTTATAAAAATATGAATCCCTAAAAATCTAACTCATACCATATAAAGCTCTTAATGTCTAGTCTATATGAACAGACAAGACAATTGTTACATATTAATATCAATCTGAATAAGTTGATTGACGAAAGAGGCTGAAGATAGCTTTAATATCAGATAAAATCAGCGTTTAGACTTGAATGCATCAGAGGTAGACTGATTTTTGCATGATTTGTGCTTCGATGAGTACGATTATGAGCAAATAACATGGCATGGGATAATCACAGCCTGAGAATTCCAGTTGGTTAATTGACAAAACAGAACTCAGAAAGCTGACTTTAATACATCCTGTCGCCGTTTGACTTCTATCCTCTTGCTGACTTTCTACCCTGTAGTTGATGCAGTGGAGGTAATGGGGCAATTATGGTTATAGGACAATAAAACTCCTTTTTAACCTAAACTCAATTGTGCTGATGCAGCAGTCAATTGCTTACTCAACAGCCTTGTAGTTGGAACTGTGCAAATCAAGAAAACTCAACTCTCAAAATTATGGAAGTGAAAATGCAAGAACCAGAATACACAGAAACCACGTCAAAAGAGACAACAATCCCAGATATTAACACCCAAGCAGGAAGCATCACCAAACTCCAGCCTCCTGTACAGTCTCAGGAAGAATGGCTCAAATATGGGCAACAAATTTCAGGCTTTTTAGGCACATTACCTGACTATCTAGGCAACTTCCTTAATCAATATAAGCAGCCTATCGTTAGTGTGGGATTAGTAATCACAGCAATTGTTACAGTTAAGGTACTATTAGCTGTACTAGATTCTCTCAATGATATTCCTTTGGTAGCACCTACTTTTGAGTTAATTGGTATTGGTTATTCTGCCTGGTTTGTTTATCGCTATTTACTCAAAGCTTCAACTAGGCAAGAGTTAACCAGTGAAATCACAACCCTCAAATCACAAGTTGTTGGTAAAGACTCTTAATTATTAAGGAGTTCAGGATTCAGTGAACAGTGAACAGTGAACAGTGAACAGTGATAACTGATAACTGAATCCTGCCTTTTCAAAGTACTCTTAAGATGCTGGGAATGCTATCTATTGCTTCTAGGGTTTGAATTTCGGCTAAAGCTTGTCTAAAATCTCCTTCCCGAACATCATGGGTGACAACAACAATCTCGGCTAGTTCTGCCTGAAAACCAGTTTGCACTAGGGACTCCAGGCTCACGCCATATTTGCCAAAGCAAGTACCTAATTTACCAATTACACTTGGTTGGTCTTTTGTCAAAAACCGCGCATAAAATCGGGTTACAAGTTCAGAAATTGGTGCAATTTGTAGGTAATTTTGATGTCTACAGGCTAAGAGAGGATTAGATTTGGGGGTATTAATTTTCAGAGTTGCTAACAGATTTAAGATATCCGAGCAAACGGCACTAGCAGTAGCACCAGCACCAGCACCAGGCCCAAAAAACATCACTTGGCCAATGGGTTCTCCTTCGACAAGAATGGCATTATAAACACCGTTAATACTGGCTAAAGGATGTGTTTGAGGTACTAGGGTGGGATGAACTCTAACTGATAGTTGAGAGTTATCGCTAGTTTGCCCTTTGGCAATTGCTAATAATTTAATCACAAATCCTAACTTGGTGGCGTAGCTAATATCTGTCTTACTGACTTGACGAATTCCCTCACAATACACATCTTGTAAGTTGATGCGGCCATCAAAGCCTAATGAGGCCAAGATAGCTATTTTATCGGCTGCATCTAAGCCATCAACATCAGCGGTGGGGTCAGCTTCGGCATAACCTAATCGTTGAGCATCAGCTAGGACATCATCGAAGTCACTGCCTTCTGTTTGCATCCGTGTCAGGATATAGTTAGTTGTACCGTTAACAATGCCTGTGACAGCATGAATGCGGTTGACACTCAAAGACTGTTTCAGGGGTTGAATTACGGGAATGCCACCTCCTACGGATGCTTCTATCATCACATATACCCCGGCTTGATTGGCGGCGGTAAATATTTCTGCACCAAATCGAGAGATAGCGGCTTTATTAGCAGTAACTACGTGCTTACCATTTTTAATAGCGGTGAGGATGAGCGATCTCGCTGGTTCCAATCCACCCATAATTTCAACAATTATATCTATTTCTGGGTCATTGACAATCGCTTCTAAATCTGTAGTTACTACCTCTGGTGGCAATTCTACCAAACGGGGTTTGGAGAGTGATCGCATTCCCACCCGATATATTTCTATTTCTTTTAATAGAGGGTGACGACCTTCGCTGTCTTGCAACAGTTGTACAGTCCCCGTTCCCACAGTACCTAATCCCAATATTCCTAGTTTTATACCCACAGATTTCGCACCCAAAAAACTCTATATACAAAACAATTGTAGGCAGGGCATCGCCCCACCTACTGATTATCCATAAAAAGACAAAAGGGAAAAGGGAACAGATCACAATAAAGACAAAAGGGAACAGATCACAATAAATACTGTTGCCCGTTGCCCATTGCCTATTAGTATGTTTCTACATGCCAGCGATGTGCCTTCTTGAGATCCTTTTGGTAATCACTCCAAGTCACACCTTCCTTAGCAGCAGCAGCACTCAAAGCTGCATCAATCCCACCTTCCATACCGCGTAAACCGCATATGTAAGTGTGGGTTTTTTCATTTTTAATCAACTGCCACAGTTCATCAGCGTGTTCTGCTACACGGTCTTGGATGTACATTCTGCCACCTTCGGCATTTTTCTGTTCCCTACTGATAGCATAGGTGAGGCGGAAGTTATCTGGATACTTTTGTTGCATTTCTTCCAGTTCTTCCTTGTATAGAATGTTGGGAGTCGTTGGTACACCAAACAACAACCAAGCAAATCCTTTAAATTGGTACTCTGGGTTAGCTGCTCTTTCACCATCTTTAAACATCCGCCACAAGTAAGCCCGCATGGGAGCAATACCTGTTCCTGTTGCCAACATAATCACATTGGTATCAGTGTCATCAGGTAACAACATTTCCTTACCAACAGGACCTGTAATTTTTACATCTGCCCCTGGTGCCAACTGAGTCAGATAAGTAGAACAAACACCATAAACTGTTTCACCGCTTTCTGGATGCTTGTACTCTAATTGGCGGACACACAATGATATTGTCTTATCATCCACATCATCGCCATGACGAGTTGAAGCAATCGAGTAAAGTCTTAGTTTTTCTGGTTTACCATTTTTGTCAACACCTGGTGGAATAATACCGATACTTTGACCTTCGATATATTTTAAATTACTACCAGCAAGGTCAAACTTCAGGTGCTGAACAATACCAATGCCACCTTCTTTAACTAACGGTTCATTCGAGATACACTTACCGATAAACGGAGCGTTAGGACGGTAAGTATTTACAGGAACATCAGCGTGTTTGGCTTTCCCTTGAGTCATGGTATTGCCTTTTTTCTCCTTAGCAGGTGATTTAGCAAATCCTTTAGATTCGCTATTTGTATTCACAGGTGTGGCTTTACCATTATCCTCAGTGTTAGCATTCACTGGAGTAACTAACTCGCTTACTTCGCTGTTTGTACTTGCCACAACAGCTTGACCATTAACTGGCCCTAAAACTGTGCTTGGCTGAATACTAACAATTTTGCCGCCTAGACGAGCGATCCGTCGCATTTCTTGATTCATGCGGTTGTAAGGCACTCTGATGAACACACTGCCACTTTTACGAATAGGGTAGTTAGTTTGGTCAGTTGCTTCGTTCTGACGCAGACCCACCACTTCGTAAACGAAGATGCGGCTACCTGATCCTATATTGGCAGCACCCTCAACAGCACCTTGATTGTACATTCGTTCTACCACTCCGATATTTACTTAACCGTTTATCAAAAAATAATTCCCATCCTATGCCAGCTTTAGTTTACCGGATTTTAGTTGCATAAAACTGGCTATCTGGGAAAACAGCATCATTAACACTTATCAGTTATCAGTTTTACCACCCTCATTTAATTCCCTACCAATTGCAGCAAGGTTTTATGATGGGTTTCAATAATTTACCTAATGCTTGATAACGGTTAACTGTGGACTGATTGATAATGATGCCCTGCTCAGTACACTCGGCCAAGGCATATCGGCATGGTAAAAAACACACCTGTTCACTATTCAAGGTAGAGGATAAGTCTTCAATAGAATGTTAATAGTGAATCAATTTAAGGTTTTTTTCGGGAACTGCATCATGGGGAGGAGTATTGCTTACGCAAGGCTTCGCTATCAGGAGACAGGAGTTCAGGAGGTAATACATAATTTTTCCCATTACCTCATCGCCCTCATCTCCCTAATAACCCAACACCCTATTTCTTCATAAGGAGTGCAGGGAAAAAAAATTAAGTTTTTCTTCAGTTTCTGCTACGCTTTTGATTGGTACACTAAAAGATTGTTTTTAACAGCAAAACTTGTTACAAAATACATCTTTCTGTTAAAATCTAGTATAACACTAGGATTAAATACTTACCAGCCAAGAATTCAGGATAGTTCAGTAGGTAACTAATTAACAAGCATGACTATGTTGCTCACTGCCCTGATATTCTATTTTTATGCTGGATAGCAAGAATGCAGGATTTTACCATTGGGGTAAGCTCTTGGTTTCACAAATCTGTTGTGAGAAGAATTATTCATTGACACATCTTTTTTAGTATTTAGAGGAGATTTATGACTAAGCCGGAACGCGTGGTACTGATTGGAGTAGCCGGAGACTCAGGGTGCGGTAAATCTACATTTTTGCGTCGATTGATCGATTTATTTGGTGAAGACCTGATGACAGTTATCTGCTTGGATGACTATCATTCCCTAGATCGTAAACAACGCAAAGAAACTGGTATAACTGCACTAGACCCCAGAGCTAACAATTTTGACCTGATGTATGAGCAAATTAAGGCTCTCAAAGAAGGCCAAGCGATTGATAAGCCGATTTACAACCACGAAACCGGCTTGATCGATCCGGCAGAACGGATTGAACCAAACCATATTATAGTAGTTGAAGGTCTACATCCTTTATATGATGAACGGGTGAGAGCCTTGCTTGATTTCAGTGTTTACTTTGACATCAGCGATGAAGTCAAAATTGCCTGGAAGATTCAACGGGATATGGCTGAACGAGGCCACCGCTACGAAGATGTGTTAGCGCAAATTAACTCTCGTAAACCTGACTTTGACAAGTTTATCGAACCACAAAGAGAATTTGCTGATGTGGTTTTGCAAGTATTACCCACAAACTTAATCAATAATGATACAGAGCGCAAAGTTTTGCGGGTACGGATGTTGCAACGAGAAGGTAAAGAAGGATTTAATCCAGCTTACTTGTTTGATGAAGGTTCCACTATTCAGTGGACTCCTTGCGGACGCAAACTGACTTGTTCCTACCCTGGTATGCAAATGTACTATGGTTCTGATGTTTACTACGGTCGCTACGTTTCTGTATTAGAAGTAGATGGTCAGTTTGACAACTTAGAAGAAATCATTTACATCGAAAACCATCTCAGCAATACTTCTACTAAATACATAGGTGAGATGACTCACTTATTGCTACAACACCGTGAATATCCAGGTTCCAACAATGGTACTGGTTTGTTCCAAGTACTGACAGGGCTGAAAATGCGTTCTGTTTATGAGCGATTGACAGCTAAGGAAGCAAAGTTAGCGGTTCAAGTCTAAAGCCAGCAATGTTAATAAACAAAAGGGGTTGCATCTGTGGGTGTACCCCTTTTTTTATGGATTAATGTGTTGTCTTAATAGTCCAAAATATAGACAGTGAGTCTGTAAATATTGTTATGATTTCAGAAATTAATAGCTGAACTAAATGCCTGAATTTAGCCAGTGAACAAAATTGATCTAGGAGGAATTCCTTTGTCTCGACGCTATTTATTTACTTCCGAGTCCGTAACTGAAGGTCATCCAGATAAAATCTGTGATCAAATTTCAGATACTATTCTGGATGCTCTACTTACTCAAGACCCCACTAGTCGGGTTGCGGCTGAGGTTGTTGTTAATACTGGTCTGGTGCTAATTACTGGCGAAATTACTACCAAAGCCAATGTGAATTTTGTCAATTTGGCGCGGAATAAAATTGCAGAAATTGGCTATACTGATGCAGTCAACGGCTTTTGTGCTACCAGTACTAGTGTGCTAGTAGCTTTAGATGAACAATCACCTGATATTGCTCAAGGTGTAAATACTGCTCAGGAAAGCCGTGCTCAGGATAGTGAAGAACTATTCGATAAAATTGGTGCTGGTGATCAAGGTATCATGTTCGGTTTTGCTTGCAACGAAACACCAGAATTGATGCCTTTACCTATTAGTCTAGCTCACCGCATTGCGCTTAGGCTGGCAGCAGTGAGGAAAATGGGTGATTTAGTTTATCTGCGTCCTGATGGTAAAACCCAAATTACTGTGGTTTATGAGGATGGCAGACCCGTAGGTATCGATACGATTTTGATTTCTACTCAGCATACACCTAATATTGGGGATATTACGGATGAGGCTGCGGTACAAGCCAAAATTAAGGAAGAGCTGTGGTCAATGGTGGTAATACCTGTGTTTGGCGATATTGAAGTTAAGCCAACTGAAGAGACACGCTTTTTAGTCAATCCTACAGGTAAATTTGTGATTGGTGGACCTCAAGGTGATTCTGGTCTAACTGGAAGGAAAATCATTGTTGATACTTACGGTGGTTATTCCCGACATGGTGGTGGTGCTTTCTCTGGTAAGGATCCCACGAAGGTAGATCGTTCTGCTGCTTATGCTGCTCGTTATGCAGCTAAAAATATTGTAGCGGCGGGGTTAGCAGAAAAATGTGAAGTGCAGTTAAGTTATGCCATTGGTGTAGCCAGACCTGTAAGTATTTTTGTGGATACCTTTGGAACTGGTAAAGTGGATGATGAAATTTTGCTGCAATTAGTCAAAGATAACTTTGAATTGCGTCCAGCAGGAATTATCCACACTTTCAATTTACGTAACTTACCCAGTGAAAGAGGCGGACGTTTCTATCAGGACGTTGCAGCTTACGGTCACTTGGGAAGAACTGATTTAGATTTACCTTGGGAACGCCTTGACAAGGTCGATGTGTTAAAAGTAGCGGCTAATAAGTCTCTTTCAGAAGCCATCGCACCAGTATTAACATAAAATCTGGTGGTCTTAAATCATAAGATATTCCATGAGCATACCTCTGCTTAATTTTAATGAAAGCAGAGGTTTTCTATTTGTTCTATGAGTAAATTGCGCCTAAAACAACCTTAATCTAGAGTTTATTTCCAATCAGGAATTTGCGCGTCTTCTCCACCAATGCCGATACCAGTATTATATATTTCTGCACCAGTAATAGTTAGGTCATTCATCGATGCTTGATATACGTTGGAATCGTTAATAGTAGCACTGGTTAGGTTTGCACCATTGAGATTAGCTTGTTTGAGGTTGACGTTGGTGACAAAAGCTGATGTTAAATTTGCACCTGTCAAATTTGCGCCTGTGAGGTCAGCACCTTCGAGGTTGGCTTCTGTTAAGTTAGCACCGCGGAGATTTGCGCCTCGTAAATCTGCACCAATTAGATGAGCGCCGCTGAGGTTGACTCCTGATAGTTCACAACGCTGACATTCCCCACTGGACAAAAGTTTTTGTAAGTCTTGTCTATTCCCAGCTTGAACTGAGTTAGCAAACAATAGGGGAGCGACTAAGGCTATAGCGGTTAATAGCTGGCGTTTCATAATGATTCCCCCTTCCTTATATAGAATAGCATCCGTTCTTTTCCTCACAAATTGATTATCTCACTAAATGCGGGAAGAAGGTTAATTTATTTCACAAGCTAGATGTGATGTTTTTCCAATTGGTTACTAATGCTCTAACTACTACTGGGTTTAGGTTTGAGGTATGTCTAAATGCTGATTTGAGATAAATTGCGGTTACTAAATTTAGTGTTAACTATTTTGAAGTTGCATTACAGAATAAGGTTTTACTGTGGTACAAAATGAATATTTTTTCCTAGTACGTAGATCGTTGTAAGCGAGAAATTCTCGTATATACTTTGTAACCGGTTCTGGCTGTTCCTGCTGAACCCAATGACCAGAATTAGGAATATATTTGATTTGTCAGTTCTTGACATATTCTTGAGTACCATAAAGTAAGTTCTTTTCCTAGTGCGGTGTCTTGTTCTCCCCAAATCATGAGGGTGGGAACTTCGAGAATACTCCAATTTTTGTTGAGGAGGCGCTGTTGAAAAATATTACAATAGTAATTTAACATAGCTGTGATTGCTCCTCCTTTACCAGCAGCGTCTTTGTAGGCTGCTAGGTCTGCTGTGGTGAAGGCGTTTTTATTGAAAGGTTTCTTTGGTAATAGCTTCATAGTCAGAAGCTTGCATGACTAGTTCGGGAAGCAGAGGAAGTTGAAACAAAAAGATATAGTAACTGCGTAAAAGCTGCTGAGGAGTGCTTAAGCCTTGGGAAAATTTGGCTGGATGGGGGAGGTTTAGTATAATTAGTTTTTCTATCATGTCTGGGTGAGCGTAGGCAAAATTCCAAGCTATCGCAGTACCCTAATCATGACCAACTAAAACACAACTTTCATATCCTAAACCTTGAATTACTTCTTCAATATATTTAACAAATTCATCCATGACATAAGCAGATTGTGTTTGGGGTTTATCACTATCGTTATAGCCACGTAAATCAAGAGCAACAACTTGATAATTTTGGGTAAATTCGGGGATTTGATGCCGCCATGAGTAGCAAAATTCAGGAAACCCATGCAACATTAACATTAAAATTCCTTCACCTTGGGTGACATAATGTAATTTGATGCTATTAGTAGTTATATAAGCGTGTGTCCAAGAATTTTCTATGATAGGCATAAATTCAGATTGAATTGGTGACTACTGTAACTGTTTATGAAATAGATTATACAATAACTTTTGCAGAACAACATCTATTAAAGGTTATACCAAGGGGAAAAACAATTGCTATTGACAGATTCACATAACCTAGTACCGTCGTGAATTCAAAATGCTTCTTTCAGAAGATCTACCCTAACAAAATATCTCCTTCGGATACCCTACGCTAACAAAATCCAAAATGTATATGGCGTGAGCTTTTCAGAGATTTGGAATGGTTGGTTTATTTGCGCCTTGGGGTACTAGTCCCCAGCAAGATATTCGCAATCCAAAATCCAAAATCCAAAATCCAAAATCCAAAATCTAAAATGGTGTCAGGGTGTAAATGAATAAAGTAGAAATACGTGGTATCTGGTTAACCACAACTGATAGTCAGGTTCTCAGATCAAGACAAAACATTGCTGAAGCAATGGAATTTTTAGCTGAAACGGGATTTAATGTCGTCTTTCCTGTTGTTTGGAATCAAGGAGTTACCTTGTATCGGAGTTCCACAATGTGGAATATGTTTGGTATAGAAATTGGTTCAAGTTTTTTAGGGCGTGATCCTTTAGCCGAATTAGTAGAAGAAGTACGACGAGTAGGTTTAAAAGTCATAGCTTGGTTTGAATATGGTTTCGTCAGTTCCTATAATTTAAATGGCGGGATGTTATTACAACAAAAACCAGAATGGGGAGCATATAATTACCAGGGTAACTTCCTGAAAAAGAATGGTTTTGAATGGCTGAATGCTTTTGGTTTTCAGGTGCAGGAATTTCTATTAAATTTATTTTTGGAAGTTGTTAAGAATTATGATGTTGATGGAATTCAGGGAGATGATCTTTTTCCGGCGTTAGCATGGGAAGGTAGATATGATCAATGGACTGTAAACCGCTACCGTCAACAGTTTAAGAAATATCCACCAAAGAACCACAAGGATAAACATTGTTTAAAGTGGCGAGCCAATATTCTATCTAAGGTTTTAGCACTGCTTTACCAAGAAGTGAAAGTAGTTAATCCTGATTTATTAGTTTCAGTGGCACCTAATATTTAGGATTGGGGATTTCGAGAATATTTACAAGATTCACCAAGTTAGTGAAAGCGGGGAATTGTTGATATTGTCCATCCACAAACTTATCGACGTGATTTTTTCAGTTATAAATGCGTTCTTAATAGGTTGGTAAATAACTAATTTCCAGATGCTATGTTACGAACACTAGCACCAGGGATTTTAATCAAATCAAATTAGGAAATTATAGAATTAGTCCAGATTATTTATTACAGATAATTGAATATAATCGTCAATTGCGAATTAATGGAGAAGTATACTTATTTTATGAAGGTTTGCGGGAGAATAATAATCAGTTAGCGAAAGTTTTAAAAAAAGGACCCTATGCTCAGTCGGCATTATTTCCAAATTTGGTAGATTTACAATAATTTACAAGATATTAATTTGAGTTATCGCAGGTCTACTTCCATGTTGCAGCGATTAGAGAAACAATTGAGAAAAATTTTTAAGGGAGAAAATCAGTGGTTAAGTTACAACCTGAACAGATTATCGAAACTCTCAAACAAGATTTACCGACTTTGTTTGAGCAGGATATTTTTTATGATATCTATTCACAGGATATCTTTTTTCGTGACCCGGTGAATAAGTTTAAGGGTAAGTTTAATTATCGGATTATTTTTTGGACTTTACGTTTTCATGGTCAGTTGTTCTTTAGGGAAATTGCTTTTGATTTACATGATGTGTGTGAGTCGGAGGAGAATACAATTTTAGCAACGTGGACTGTGCAGGGTGTGTTGCGAGTTCCCTCGAAGGCGCGGTTATTTTTTAATGGATATTCGACTTATAAGTTGAATAATGAGGGTTTGATTTATGAACATATTGATACTTGGGATAGGGAAGCGGGCGAGATTTTAAGGCAGTTTTTTAGGAAGGGGGTGTGATTTCGCATTGGTGTTGAAAGTGGGTGGTAATTGAACCACGAAGAAGCGTTCGTGTAGCATCCCGTAGGGATAGAGCGCGAAGGAAGAAGGAAGAAAAAAATAAGGAAGAGTTTTTATTTCTGAATTTATTTGCTTTCCGAGTCTTCCAGTTTTAACTTAGGAATACGTGAAAATTCTCTGGTATTGTTGTGTGTCACTAATATTAAATTGTTAGCTAAGGCAATAGCGGTAATTTGTAGATCATACGCGCCGATGGGTGTTCCTATAGCAGTCAGTTGAGCGCGAATTTTACCAAAACATAGAAGCAGCTTCATCATTAAAAGGTAAAGAATCATAATAGACCTCTTGCAGAATTAATTTTATGTTATAAGAGGGGTTGTCTTTGTTTTAGCCAAAAGTTAGAGTTACACGGTTATGCTTGAATTAGTGATCGCAAATAACACCAAACAAAAATACATAAAATCTACAACTCTCCATCATACCACATAACCAATTTTGCAAGAGGTCTAATGATCGAGAAATGATTGTTGTTTTTCCAATGTGCGTTTAGAATTATTACTTCGCATTGCACCATAAGAAAGTTCTGCTTTTACCACAGAACATACAGCTATATCTTTAGTTAGTACTGATAAAATCCGGTTTTGAACAGATACAGACCGAGCATTCAAGTACATTACACAAACATTAGTATCAAGTAGGTAGAGCATTTGTTTAATCAAACATTCCTTCTATTTTTTCATCTAGGTTATCAAAAATACCTTCATTATCAATGATAATAGGATCATCAGCGCAAATTTAATCTAATGATGCGAGTGATGCTTTTTCAGCCTTGGGTTTTTATTGATAAACGATTATTACTTCTACATCAGCATCTCGTATCTGGGGTAAAGGTATGTGTAATATTCCATCATTACCAATGTGAGATTCTAGTTTCATGCTTTGCATAATCAGTTTTTTTCCCTATATTCTGATAGCTCTGATTTGATTGTAAACAATTTTAGGAATGCTTTTATATAATACCCAGATCCCCGACTTCTTTTTTGACCTTGTAAATAAATTATAAATTGATGTCAGAAGTCGGGGAGCTTATTCGACTCATAATCCTCACTATCCTCACTTAGACAACTGCCGAATATTGCTTCAACACCTGCCTTAAATATTCCCCAGTATAAGAACGTTGATTTTCCGCCACATCTTCCGGTGTACCTGCAATAATAATTTGTCCTCCTTGATCTCCTCCTTCTGGTCCCAAATCTATTACCCAATCAGAACAACGAATCACATCTAAATTATGTTCAATGACTAAAATCGAATTTCCTTTATCCACCAATTTTTGTAAAACATCCAACAATTTATGTACGTCGTAAAAAGACAATCCTGTTGTTGGTTCATCTATTAAATAAAGAGTCTTCCCTGTTGCACGTCGAGATAATTCTGTTGCTAATTTAACCCGTTGTGCTTCTCCACCAGATAAAGTTGTGGCTGGTTGTCCTAACTGCACATAACCTAAACCCACATCCACTAATGTTTGTAATCTGGTGACAGCTTTGGGAATGTTTTCACAAAATGCTAATGCTTCTTCAACGGTCATATTGAGAACGTCGGAAATTGATTTATCTTTATATTTAACTTGTAATGTTTCCCGGTTGTATCTCGCACCTTTGCAAATTTCACACTGTACATAAACGTCAGGTAAAAAGTTCATTTCAATGACGTTTACACCTTGTCCGCTACAAGCTTCACATCTTCCACCTTTAACGTTGAAAGAAAATTGTCCCGGTTTGTAGCCTCTGGTTTTGGCTTCGATAGTTTGGGAAAACACATCTCGAATGATATCGAAGACTCCGGTGTAGGTTGCTGGGTTAGAACGGGGAGTTCTACCAATTGGTGATTGGTCGATGACTATGGCTTTGTCAACGCAGTTTAAACCTTTAATTTCATCAATATCTTTGGGAAAGGGAATTCTTTTTAAAAGATGATGTTGTAATGCTGGATAAAGTAGTTCATTGATTAAGGTAGATTTTCCTGAACCAGAAACACCGGTGACAGCGACAAGTTTACCTAAAGGAATTTCGACATCTATATTTCTGAGGTTGTTGCGATGAGCGTTTCTAATTATTAAAGTTCTGCCATTTCCTTCTCTTCTAGAGACTGGGGTATTAATGACTCTTCTTCCTGATAGGTAAGCACCGGTTAAAGAAGCTTCTGCATTTAATAAATTTTCTAAATTTCCCTGAGAAATAATATTTCCGCCATGAATTCCTGCACCAGGACCAATATCTACTATATAATTAGCTGCACGTATGGTTTCTTCATCATGTTCGACGACTATTAATGTATTTCCTAAGTCGCGTAATTTGGTTAAAGTTTTCAATAAACGTCCGTTATCTCTTTGATGTAAACCGATGCTTGGTTCGTCTAAAACGTAGAGAACTCCTGTTAATCCAGAACCAATTTGTGTTGCTAACCGAATTCGTTGGCCTTCTCCACCTGATAATGTCATGGCGGGACGATCTAACGTGAGATAATCTAACCCGACATCTAATAAAAACTGCAATCTGGCTTTAATTTCTTTGAGAACTAAATCGCCAATTTGTATTTGTCGTGGGGTCAATTTCAATCGGTCTATTCTTTCTCGACATTCGCGGATGGAGACGCTGGTTAAATCTGAAATTCCATATTGTCCTAATTTCACGGCTAAGGCTTCGGGTTTTAACCGCTTTCCTCCACAAACTTCACAAGGTTGATCGATTAAATATTCTTCTAGTTTCTGTTTAACTAATTCTGTGCCCCCTTCATATTGTCTTTGTAAGATGGGAACTACTCCTTTAAAGGCTTGTTTTTTCCCTTCTGCGGGTTTTTCTTCTCCATATAAAATTATCTGCTGCTGTTCTGGTGTCAATTTGCTCCACTGGGTCTGTAATTCAAATCCATAGGCTTGTCCTAAACTATACAGTAATTCTAAATAGTAGGAATTTTCTTTTTCTGACCAAGGTGCGAGCGCAGCATACATGGGCGAATCTTGGTTAGGTATGACCAGTTCTGGAGAAAATCTTTTTAAAGTCCCAATGCCATGACAATGGGAACAAGCACCATAGGGAGAATTAAAAGAAAACAAACGTGGTGATAATTCTTCCATAATTGCACCATGTTCTGGACAAGCAAAGTTTTCTGAAAATACCATTTCTGATGCTAATTCTTGTGCGGAAATATCTTGATTTTCTCCCCCATTTGATATATACTTACTATGTGGTACCTCCTGCTTTACTTTATGGCAGGTATGATTTAATACTTCGATTATAGAAATCCCGTTGGATTGGTTAAGGCAGGTGGTGAGAGAATCAACTAAACGCTCTTGAATACCGTCTTTTTTAACTAACCTATCAATAACCAGTTCTATATTATGTGTAATATTTTTATCTAACTCAATGAAGTCAGATAGTTCTAAAACCTCTCCATTGACCTTAATCCTGCCAAATCCTTGTGCGGCTAAACTAGATAATAATTTGCCGTGAGTTCCCTTTTTCCCCCGGACGACAGGTGCGAGAATTTGGAAACGGGTGCGGTCTGGAAGTTCCATGATGCGATCGCACATCTCGTCAATGGTTTGGGGAGAAATACAGCGATCGCATTTAGGACAATGGGGTTCACCAGCACGACCATATAACAAGCGCAGATAATCATAAATTTCCGTTACCGTTCCCACCGTCGAACGAGGATTATGGGAAGTTGATTTTTGATCAATGGAAATCGCGGGACTTAAACCTTCAATCGCTTCCACATCAGGTTTATCCAACTGTCCCAAAAATTGCCGAGCATAGGCGCTGAGAGATTCCACATAACGCCGCTGACCTTCTGCAAAGATGGTATCAAACGCCAAAGACGACTTACCAGAACCAGAAACGCCGGTAAAGACAATCAAGCGATCGCGAGGTAGTTCTAAATCAATATTTTTCAGATTATGCTGCCTAGCACCCCGAATCCGAATAGTATTCTGGCTGTTGTCGGGGTAAGGAAGACGATGATTTAAAGATGTTGCTAGGTGTTCTGACATATTGACAGGCTAGGAGAAAGTTGCACTGTGAAACAGTTCTTAATAATACTATTTTTATTCAAGATATGCTAGGAGACAGGCAAGATCATCTGTTAACTTGAACATATTAATACTAAAATCTTGTTGACGATAGAGTTATGGTTTTGCAAATCTCAGCCCCAAGCCAGCCAGAAGTCATTTACCCAGATTGCGACGGACAACCGGTGTCAAACAATACTATTCAATTTCGCTGGTTAGTAGAAATTCAGCAAAACTTAGATTATCTTTTTGCTGATGACCCAAATGTATTTGTTGCTGGAGATTGATCTTGGTATCCAGTGGAAGGAAAAAACACCATTGTCACTGCACCTGATGTATTAGTGGTCTTAGGTAGACAAAAAAAAGATAGACTTTCCTATCTACAAATGGCAAGAAGATAATATTCCACCTCAAGTAGTATTTGAAATTCTTTCTCCCAGCAATACAAAATCGGAAATAGAGAGAAAATTACTTTTCTATGATCGTTATGGAGTGCAAGAATACTATTATATATGATATGATCCTGAAGAAAGTCATCTCCAAGGTTGGTTAAGAGGTGAAGATGGTTTGGATTTCATTTCTGAAATAATAGACTTTGTGAGTCCGCGTTGAAAAATTCGGTTTCTATTAGGTGAGGAGACTTTACAGCTTTATCATCCTGAGGGTAGACCATTTTTAACTTACGCAGAAATTGCTCAACAGGTAGATAAAGAAAAACAACAGGCTGAACAAGCAGAAAAAGCTAGAGAAGATGCCATACCCAAATTATTACAAATGGGTTTGAGTGTGGAACAAATAGCCGAAGCTTTGGGTTTATTAGTTGAGGAAGTACAAGCAACTAGTGCAAAAAATACAGATTAACAGTCAACCAAAGATAAAATAAAGATAGTGCGTAAAACACGTAGGAATTCAGGAGTCAGGAGTCAGAATGTTTGAGAAATTAGTTAATTATCAAATAGGTATTTTTGGCGTTAGCCTGAAAAATCTGACTGGTGATATCTGAATACTTACTTCAAGACTTAACGCATTTTAGGAATATTATCTGTGATATTTAGCTTAAATTGAGCATTGGAATTAATAGCATTACCAGGTTGATAAACCATCAAATTAGTTCCTAGTGTAGCTAATATTCCCAGAGTAGCTAACCCTAGCATAGCTATAGTTTCTTTATGATCTATTGCTGAAACTAAATAATCTATCTTTTTTCCTGAAGTAAGCAGACGAATTGGCTTGAGTTCCTTTAAAGCATCCGCAGCATTAGTATAGCGTTGTTTCTGGTTAGGTTCTACCATTTTTCTTAACCATGACCGAAAACTTAGACTGAGATGAGGAAGTAATTTCTGACAATTGAAGCCATAGTTGTCATCCATTAATTGACCGATATCTTTAGCATGGGTATTAGTTAGTAAGCAAATTAATGTTGCACCTAAACTATATAAATCTGAAGCTTCTGTTAACCCATGACCAAATTGTTCTTCTGGTGGTATGAATCCAGGAGTACCTGCTACAAAGGTACTCAAATCTACTTTAGTATCTTGGAGTTTCGCTAACCCAAAATCAACAAGATAAATGTTTAATTTTTTATCTACTAAAATATTTTCTGGTTTAATATCTCGATGAATAATCGGAGGTGTATGTTTTTGTAGATAAACCAAAATATCTAAAATTCACAAAGTAATTTGTTTGACTTCTTCAGGATAAGAGCAGCGTTTTGAACCTAAAGATGGGGCTTTTTTATATTCCTGGATGAGATAGAAAAAACCAGATTTTTCAAAATAATTTAGATAACGAGGGATGCGGGGAGCATCCAATAGTTGCAAAAGTTGAATTTCCCTTTCATAGGCTTTCACACCAGACCAGTCAGCCGTTATATCCGCAAAACAAAATTCTTTAATTACTACTTTTTGCTGAGAGTTCATGTGATTAGCTAAATAAGTAATGCGTCCTCCTTCTGAGTTGCGTCCTAACTCTTTAATGACTTGATAGCCAACTGCAGAAAAATCTGGATAATGATTGTAGGAATTAGTCCTTTCATCTCCATGATTTACATTGAATTCTATCATAGACACACATACCTCGGGTATTGTCAAGACAAAATTCAGAAAAAAGTAAGTAGGTGGGCGGAAAAATTCATAACTATGTCATGGGGAATGCAGCAAAGGGGAATCCAGCAATCCCAAGGGTTCAAAGTAATTTACATTTCGTTACATAGTTATGTTTATTTGTGTCTACCTACTTATCATCCCTTCTAGAGATAGGAATTAGGTAATGGGTAATGTTTTTCTCTAATTATCAATTACCAATTACCAATTACCAATTCCAGATGGTTTTTGTGTTTTACCCTACCGACTCCAAAACTTTTTGTGCTAACCAATCTATAATTTGAGCATTGACAACTTCTGGAACTTCGTCATGGGGACAATGACCGACACCAGGAATAGGCACAATTTTGATATCTTTGCCATTTTCACGCGCCTCTTCATAAATCTGAGCCCCAGTAATTGGTGTCCAAGGATCATTAGCACCCCAAATTACTAATAAAGGATATTGTACCTTAAGCAATAACTCCTCTGGAGTGGGGCCGGGAGGTGCAGTGAGGATGGAAGCAAAAACTTGTTGCGCTCCTGGATCACAGGATGGTGTATAGAGTAAATCAACGAGTTCACCAGTTACTGCATGGTGATCGCAATATACTTGATACAATGTGCGACGAATTTGCGATTTTTGGCGAATGCGGTTAAACACGAATTTACCAGTGATAGGGTTAGCTACCAACTTATTAAAAGTGGCCATGACAACTCGGAGAACTGGGTTCAGTTCATTGGGACGGTGACTCAAACCACCCGCACAGTTGATTAACACACCACCAGTAGCAATTTCTGGGTATTCTGCTAACACAATTAAACTCAAAAGTGCGCCAATGGAATTCCCAATAAATATCGCTGGTGTTTGGATATGTGCATTCCAAAAATCTTTTAATAGTTCTGCCCAGACTTCCATGCTATAATCTATGGCTGCTTTATCAGAACCACCAAAACCCAACAAATCCAAAGCAAAGACCTGATAACCAACATCAGCTAAAACCGGAATATTTTTGCGCCAGTGACCAATGGAAGCACCAAAACCGTGAATCAGTACCAACGGCTGACCACTACCCATCACAGTATATTGAATGCTGTAATCTCGCCAAGTCCAAAGCTGTTTTTCCAATGGTTGTAAATTCTGGCTTGTTATGGTCGTCATTAGTTAAGATTCCTAAAGTATTATCTCTTTATGATAATCCTCCTGGCATTCTGGACAAAAAATTATGGAAAAAGCGATATATGACGTACACTATCACCTGTAAGTTTTACCTAGATAAAAAAGCAATCAGTTAAGTAAGCTTATTACCTACTTAACATTCTAGGTGCATAAGTACGGTGTGATATGAATACTATGATTCTAAGTATACTGACTCATTTTAGGAAAGTCGCTATTGCCGCAGTTTCTGTTATAGGGTTGTCGGTAACACATTATACTTTGGCAGCATCACATTTATCTGCTACAGTCACATCAAAACCTAGTGGTGATAGTCAGCAGCTTTTAGCACAAAAACCTACTCGTGAAGTAGTAGATACAGATAGGACAACAACTATTGGAGGGGAAACTGTAACTACTACTACTGCTACCACTGTAAAGAGGGAAAAATCAGGATTTACTCTTTATATTTGGCAACCAGGAGGAACAATTTCCGAAGTAATTGCCCGTGTTTCCATTAAAGATAAACATGGTAACAGGTTTAATAAAGAAAGATTTTTAGGTGATTACAAATATAAAATTAAGCAGAAAGCCAAATTTGTGAATGGGTTTAAATTGGGTGATCGCATAGTTGTAAGATTGTATGATACCCGAAATCGTTTTATTGGCTACACAGAATTTGCGTGCTTACCCTACCATACAGCCGTCAACTTGATTTTATCCGCCAACCCCATACAAGATCAAGTAGTTCGTGTCTTTTATGGCGTTGATAACAACGAAGATAGCATCGTTGACAGAGATGCCACCATTAGCTACGATTACTTCACCCGACTCCATAAGCAAAAAGTTACCTTTCTCGAAACTTCGGAAAACATTAAAATCACCCAATACCAAGCCGCAGGATTTTCCAACGTAGCTAAAACCAGCGTTTATCCTGTATCCTTCAGCGAAGGAGATTTCGCCTTAGTAGGAAAATCCATTAGCACCGTTGATTCAAACCTAGCAAAAGCTATAACAGCCGTTCCTGGCACTTTAGTACAGCTAACTCAACTTAGCAATAACCCGACATATCAACTCAGCCAGTTATTGAGTAAATATCGTTCAATAGGTGTAGCCAAAGGTATCCAAGTCACATTTTCCGATATCTCCAAAGACTACTGGGCTAAAGACTATATCGCTGAATTAGCAGCAATGGAAATTATCGAGGGTTTCCCCGATGGTACTTTTCGACCTAATGCCCCAGTCACACGCGCCCAATTAGCCACCCTGTTGCAAAAAACCTTTATCAAAAGCAAAATTCGTCCAGCAATAGCCTTTAGAGATATTCCTAAAGGATATTGGGCTGAAGATGCCATCCGTGAAACTTATGAAATGGGCTTTTTCACCATCCTTGATCTTGATAGGAAAAACTTCAACCCCACACGAAAGCTTACTCGCTTAGATGTTTTAATCACATTAGCCAAGGGATTGAATTATAAATTCACCGGCTCCATAAAAGATATCGTATCAATTTATAACGATGCCTCCAGCATCAAAAGCGAACACCGTAATTTCATCGCTGCCCTAACACAAAATGGTGTAGTTGTCAACTTTCCTAATATTAAATTGCTGAATGGTAAAAAAGTTGCTACCAGAGCAGAAGTTTGTGCATTATTATACAGAGCAATGGTGAGTGCTGGTGAAGCAGCTGATTTCGCTTCCAAATATACCATCAGGCCAGTTAAACCAGACATGACAGGTGAGAGAAGGCGTTGATCAATTTTCCCCTGCTCCCCTGCCCCTCTACTCCCTACACCCTTTCTTTACTTAAAACTTTTCCATTTCAGAAAGTGATTAAATCTCATCATTTCTCTGCAGTTCTACCAGTTACACAAATTGTCATTAGTTGGCAGAAAACAGATTTTATAGAAGTTTTAAAAAAAGCTGCTAACACTGCTGGACTAACCGTAGTTCGTGAACTAGCTTTCGTGAACTACCTTTTGCATTTCAATCACAAGGAGTATCAGCAGTTGTTTTATTGTCAGAATCTCATATAGTACTGCACTTTTGTCCAGAAGAAAATAAAGTGACAATTGATATTCATATATGTGATTCTCAACAAGAGAATTTAGCAAAAGCGCAACTTTTAACACAGATACTCGCAAAAGAAATCAGCAATTCTGAATAGATAAATAAGTAGCATTATTTATCTATCACTAGTTAGAAGACTTTAGCCCCCATTTAATAAGACCAGAAACTGATAACTTTTAAAAGCACCAAGTAATTACAAAAGAAGCAGCAATATACGCAAAAGCCTCTATTAAACCTGCACCCACATTTGGTATTTCTTGATTTACAATTTCGTCAGAAATTTTCACACCAGGAACTAAAATTAAATCTGCTAACCAAGGAATTCCTACTAGGAACCTAAACAAAACAATAGAATTAAATCATATTGAGTAAAACTCACAACCCAATTTACAAACTCTGCGGAAAATGCCACTCTGACTATATATATTGTCCAGTTGCAATCAGTAAACCAGCTAAAGCTACTCCTGCGGCTGGATTATTGCGTTTTTCAATTTCTACAAATACATTAGACCTCTTGCAGAATTAATTTTATGTTATAATGGGGGTTATCTTTATTTTAGCAAAAGGTTAGAGTTACACGGTTATCTTTGAATTAGCGATCGCAAATAACAACAAAAATACATAAAATCTAAAACTCTCTATCATACCACAGAAACAATTTTGCAATAGGTCTATTATATTGAGTTACATGGGGATTACCATAATTTACCTGTTGAATTTCAATATCAACTCTATACATACAAGTTTACCCATGAGTAACTGTAACTTTCAAAACCTGCTTGAGAGATACATCAGTATATAATCTATTCCTAGTTTTTCCCAGAAAACTTCAAATCAATTTACGTAGACAAACTTCAAATTTGATTGGTATGAATTAGCATATAGTTATACCTGTATTCACAAAAATCCGCAGTATTAATTCAGTTATTGTGCATATAAATATCTCAAACAGGAAAAAGAATTTGAATTCCTTCTTGCTGATAGTGTTTATGTGGCGTCTTTACAAACAAATGTTTACCAACTCGCTGGTCGAGAAATTCGCTGACACGCATATAAAGAGTAAAATAAATACTAAAATCATTAAAAGTATGAAAGCTCATATAAGGTTAATTTTCAATTAATTCTGGTGCAATTTCTTGCATCACCTCTTTAGCAACTTCCACAGTTACTCTTTCTACTAAATCCAAATCGCTATCGTAGCTTACACCCACATTCATAGTCAAAGTAATTTCTTTAGCAGGAAGATGGTATTTTGTAAAAATCGCCGAAGCCAACTTAGAATTAGGAACAATAATCACATTATTAGAAATTTCCTTGATCGTCGTATTTCGGCAAGTAATATCTGTGACATAAGCCTGATGACTATCATCTGATTTTAGATAATTTCCAGTTCTCACCTGTTTAGAAATAACCAAATAAAAACCAGAAAATAAATTAGCCAGAGTATCCTGGAGAGCTAAACCTACTGCTAAACCTCCAATTCCTAATGTCGTCACTATGGGAGTAACTTGAATACCCACAGTTTGCAATAATATTAACTTTGCCAAAACTAGAACTGCAATTTTAGCCAGATTAGAAAGTAGTGATTTAGAAACTCCTTCAGTTCTATGCACGAATAAAGTTACAAAACCAGATGTTAGTCTAGCCAAAACTAACGTCACCCAATCAAGCAAAATTATCGTCAGGAATTTTCGCATAACTAACATTGATAATATCTGGTTTAAGAGGAGAACTCAGAATAGCCCGAAAAAAACCTGCGAAAACAAACTAAATAAATGTCATTCTGTGCAGTGATAAAAATATCATCTCACTACGAGGGATTTGTTTATTAGCAACAAATGTGTTGAGCTTTCGAAGACAAACCTTTTCACCAATTAATCCAGCTAGTAAGCGAGCTAAAATAAATCCAATCGGTATCATCAATTGCATCATAGATAATTGTGAATTAAGAACTTCAGAATTAGGTTATCGGTGACAGGTAACTAGTTCATCCGTCTTTATCTGCAGTTATCTGCGTGCATCTGTGGTAAATTATTCTGGAAATCTTAATTCTATGTAGCTTAATCTTAATTTTGTATAAAATCTATGTATAATAGACCTATCTTTAAAAGAAATTTTGTGGGAAAATAAACAGAAAGAATGTAACTGTGTATATCAATAATGACAAGTCCCCTAGGAAGAATATAATTATACCCCTAGCAATCAAAGATATTAATTGTGATTAAGTATGAAGACTTTATCACATTAGTAGCATTAGCAGAAAAAAGGCATCTAGAGAAACAAGCAGAAATTGAAAAAAGAGAAATCAGGTTAATAGCGTCTGGAGGAGGACGTAAAGCAGAAATGACCTCAAAGGAGGTAATATGTGTATGCCTAGTAGACCTTAGACAGAAGCCAACATTTGAAATTCTATGATTATTGTTTGACCTATGGAGGACAAAAGCAAATAACACACTTAATTATTGGGTAGAAATTCTGAGGGAAATTTTACCTGTCTCCCAAATACAAGAAGCAAAAAAAGATGAGTTAAAGTATCAAGAACTATGGGAAGGACTGAGTCAGTATAAATTAATAATAGATAGTGCGGAAAAAGCTATAGAAAGACTAGGTGACTATCAATAGCAGGAAAAATATTATTCAGGCGAGAAGAAAATACACACTCTAAAAAATCAATTTAGAGTATTGCCAGGAGGTGAATATATAGTTGATATTTATATTGGAGAATTAGGTAATATAAGCGATATTAAACTACTTAGAAATACTCGCCAAAAGCTAGATGCCAAACAAGGATTCTTGGGAGACAAAGCTTATATAGGAGAAGGATTTATTACCACACCTTATAACCCACATTCGGCACCCTAAACTCCCACAGAGAGAAATTACGGAGAGAAAAAATCCAAGGGAGCATAAAAAGAAACATATGCAGTGAAAAAAGGCATTGGAGAAACAGTAAAGCACCAAAAATAGCATCAAAAGCTATCCTCAATAAGGAGCAATAAGAAAGAACACCGCCCAGAGGAGTCAACAGATAAATGAAGATATTCAAGAGTCAATCATAACTTAGACTAATAGATTGAAGTAAAAAAAGAAATTATGGACATAGTAAAATAGAGCTATAAATCAAATAAATTAGGTTATTTTTCGATGGGAATTAAATTAATAGAGAGAAAAATTAGGTAAGCAATTGATAGTAGGGAAAACAATGATATGGTAAAAGATTCACAATGAAATCTCTCTCTTGAGTCCAGTGAGAGATGTATTTTTCTTGGTTAAGTGTAACTAAATAAATAGACTAAAAGCATGGAAAAATCCAGCGTAAAGTGGGGCGGTCAGTTGGTTTGCCCAATTGATTTTTTACTGTTGATTTAGACTCTCTCAAAGGGGTTCTAATTTGTCGTTGCCCTAAAGTATAAACCAGCAGACATAAACCCATAATCATTCCCAGAGACTCTATTCTCTCTGGACTTTTTAGGAAAATACTGTCTGCAAAAAATAATGGGTCTTTGAGAAAAGCAAACCCTCTCTGGCAAGACTGTTGAGCTTTATATTGAGCTTTATATTCACTCAAGATGGAGTCATGGGTAAGTTCATTGGAATCCAAAAGGTTTGTAGCAATAATAAAAGGCCCTGCCCTCAGAAATTCTGTATTAATTTCACTTTCATTATGGGAGACTCTAGCTGATATTTCAGAGGATATCTCTCCTGAACTATCTTTTGTCTTAGATTTGATTTGAGTAACTTTACTCTGGTTAATTTGGTGATATTTGAATTGTTTGAATAGTTTAGATAACCCCTTGATAGCATCAGCCTCACAAGCAAATTTTTCTGGTGATAACTTTTTCAAATCTTGCACAGCTTTTGATTGTGCCTTGGTAATTTTTTGTGAGAGTTTACCCAGATCTGATTCTCTTCTTTCTTGACTTTGTACTACTAACCATCTTTGTTCTATTCCTGGATAATTTACTGTTTTTGAAGCTAGTTTATATCCGGGTAAGTTACTATCAACCAATTCTGGTTCTGGTAATGTTGATATTCATCATTGTGCTGATTTTATGCTTAATAGCACTGGACATAACCAGCTTAAATCTGACATCATTTTCAGATTTGATTCTGTATATAAGGCCCAGTCTGCTACTATGAGACTGTTAACTTTTAGTTAACTTTTAATTGTTTTTGGTACTCTACTGCTATTTTACCAAAGCATGATGAATCTGCTTGGTTTCCCGATGCTAGTATTAAAAATATATATTGGTATGTCTCCATCTCCTGAACATATCATTTCTATAATGAACTGTTTTAACTCCGGTCTATGGTCACCAGAATAACCGTAGGTGATGGTTATCTCTTTTGCTGATTTTACTGCTAATTCTTCTATTTCTTGATTATTTCCTACTTTTTGACTCTCAAATACTACTTCTGGTAAGCTGGTATTATATTGCTAATGTATGTGCATTTATGATGAGTCTAGATGCCCTGCTCATAGGGATACTCCAAATTTTTGGGCTGCTTTTAAGGCGACAAGAAAAAATATTCTATCCAATCCTTTTATAAATAGTTTATCCATGACTCTCCCCAGTTTATCGTCCTTGAGATATTCTGGTTTTACTCCTGGTCCTATTAGATGGTCACAGGCTATTGTTTCAAAATACTGGGGAAACATATATAACGGTTTCTATACAAATCCTAACCCGTTGATTATCATGGGTTTTACTACATCACCCGGACTTACGTTCTCTCCAATTTCAACGATTATTTCTACTACTCCTATGGCGTCTATTATTCCTGCTACTATGCCTCAATGGTATAGGTTTTGAATTTCCATTTTTTGAAGCTTTGATTTCACAACAGAATTATCCACAACTCCTGTTGTGATTAAATCATTTCTTCTTCTGTTCTAATTTAATTTTTAAATCATTAAATTTTCTTTTCTTTTATCTTCTTTACAAAACTTTATTCTCTCACTCTATTGCCATTTTCATGATACTTGTTTTTATTAAGCCTTTTCTTCCTTGCAGGAGTCTTAGTTCTTTTGTACTACTGCCTGTGACAGTTAGGGTGCGGAAGGTGGGTTATTAAGAAGCCCAAAAAAGCTGAATTTTCAGAGATTCAAAAAGAAGAAAATAAGAAATTACCTTCAAGAAGAATTGGTATTGAACATCTCATATGTAGAGTCGAAACTTTTCGAGTAGCTAGTGTATAGATTTCGTTTAGCTGGACATCGTTATAATCCGGTGACAATGGCAGTATGTGGATTAGTTAGGTTAGATCTAAATTATTCACTTATACTAAGTCATAATATTTGAATTATCAGCCTTTAGATTATCTTTTTCAGAAAGCTATGTTTGTTTCTCAAAACTTTTATTTTGATATTTTCATCCCCAAACCCTTATTTTTGCCTTCAGCCATAATTAGTGTTTCATCCCAGTTATAGTTCTTGTAACGCTTTCACAGTAAGCTTTTTATCTTTTGTGGACAAGTCTAATAGTAATCTGTTCAAAAATTTCTGATCCATTTTTGCAAAGATTATTTATATAACCACGTTATTTTCGTAACATTTCTGAAATTGATACCAATCTCACTGCAGAGAAATTTTCTACACATATGCTGAGTAGTTGTTGACCTAAAAATTTAATGGCTTAACTTGCCTAAGCAATGGATTTACCTATTATTTATCATCAAGATTATATACCTCCTCTACCACCAGGGCATCGCTTCCCGATGTCGAAATTCGGACAACTGTATGAATTGCTGTTAACGGGACGTCAACAAAAATCAAGCCCAAATGTAGCCCAAATTGGCTTGACTTGATAAGAAGGAAACACGTCCGGATTCCAGTTGAACCAATCAATAAATAGAAAAGATATGGCTGTTCTAAACCCTTCTAAAGCTGCAGTAAAAGTATTCAAAGGTTTCTTAGCCCACCTTGGTCTTAATCCTCCAGTCCACTGATGGCAAAGAATAAAAGTGTAGGGATAAAAAACCAAAATAAAATGGCGCAGTAAACTGTTTTTATCTGGAACTTAATATTCTTTAAGTCCTAACTATCCCTTGGCTTCCCTGTAAAAAACTTCTACCCAATTTCTCTGAGAATATGTATCAACTATCCATTGGGGTGTGACAATTGATCAAGAAATATTGGTCATAAAGTATTCAATATCAGTGGCTTGAGAGAAAGTAGAACCGTTGATGAGGATAGTAATATTCTGCTTTCTAGTTAAGGCTGATATTTCTACTTCCTTAGTTACTACCCATAATGTTTTGAGTTTATCTAACTCCAGTTGAACTTCTGTAAAAGCCTCTTGGGGTAAACTTTGTGCTAATTCATCTAACCTAATTATTTGTGGACTATCCTCTTGGTCACTGCTAAGGACTGTGGGATTTTTAGCTAATCCTCCTAACTACTTTAAATTCCAATTTTCTATCTTTAATAAGAAAGATGTATTGTGGCCATATCCAGTATCTATAATTACTATTCCTGGTTGATAATCACGGCTTAAGGTCAGATCTATTAATTTAATTCCTAACTCAGGTTTATTCTCAAATCGAGGGTCTTGTTTCCCTTTGGGTAAAGAATCACCGTGGTGATATAACTCTATATGTAATGGTAAGCTTTTACTGCCATCATATCATATAGATGTGTTGTTACTACTACTATTCCATTATCCCTTTTCCCAATTTCTCCAATATATTGTCTTCCTACTCCATCCCTAAAATTCCCCCTTTTTCTATGGACAGAATCATCAATTATTAAGCTAAATCCTCTGGTGATTCTCCTCTGACTACACTTGTTCATAATCTCTAACTGACGCTCATTGACTTGGGAACTGGACCAAGGTGCTTCAGTTAAAACGTGGTGTAATCGGTGGTAGGTCACCCCTAGGGCATTCTCTGCCATTTGAAATAGGTTTTTTCTCTCACTTTCACCCAATCATCCCCCTAAATCATGTCTAAACTCTCTTTTTTGCGCTTGATGAGTAAATACATCATCAAATGACACCATGTTTCAAACCATGGTGCCATTGCTGGGGCAGTGGTTTCTTTCATCAGCTTCTTGGAACGTGAAAGGTACAGCGAAACCGCACCATACTCCTTTTTACTCTTAACTTTTGTTTAAGCCCCGTTAAATGAAAAAGTAGCACATCCAGAACAATTTCACAGTCCTGAACGTCCACCCCAAGAGTTGATTGAATTAATTCATACCCCAAATTATGTTCAAGCTTACTGCGAAGGAACATTAGAAGCAAAAGCACAGAGACGCATTGGTTTACCTTAGAGTTCAGCTTTAGTAAATCGTATCTATCATCGCATTAGGTGGAACAATATTAACTGCTAAATTAGCAATCAATGAAGGTTTAGCTTGTAATATTGCTGGTGGAACTCATCATGCTTTTCCCGATTATGGGTCAGGCTTTTGTATCTTGAATGATTTAGCAATTGCTGCTCGCGTCATTCAAAAATTAGGACTTGCCAAAAAGATATTAATTCTCGATTTAGATGTACATCAAGGAGATGGAACAGCCTTTATATTTGAAAACGATAATAGCATTTTCACATTTTCCATGCACTGCGAAATAAACTTTCCTGGTAAGGATTCAGGTGGTGGGGTATTGACAAGTGTGATAGGTGAGGCAGAATATAGAAGTTATGGAAAAGAAGCTGCCACCAAAACTAGACAGAGACATATTGAAGCAGTTGGGAACAGAGCAACTGGTAGAAATCATTATTGACCAGGGGAAAAGTATAAATAACCTAACAAAATAGAGTAGTAGAACTGGAAAGAGAAATAGAGAAACTCAAAGTCACTAGAGATTTAGAGACCATAACATGATCCAAACCACCGTGGCCAGACATCCTGAAAAAAACCGAGAACAAATAAGAAGAGAATCCAGAAGAAAACCAGACACGAAAACGGAACCCAGGAGGACAACCAGGGCATAGGGGAAAAAGGAGAAAGGTGTTTGGTGGAGTAGATAGAATAGATTTGAGATAGTGGGACGGCAAGTGTGTGGATGGTGAGGTCAGGGGCAATTCTTTGGCGAACCAATAAAAATCCAAACACAACAAGTCGGGGAGTTGGTGGACAGGCCAATCCAAATAGTAGAATATGAAAGATATACGTAGATTCGCACTGTGTGTGGGGAAACACAAAGGGCACACTGATCACCAGAGATAGTACCGGGACAAAATATAGGAATCACAGGACAAGCTTTTTCGGGATGGAGCAATAACTAGGGTCATTGACCCTATGAAAAACAACACTTGTTGTTGTGGGCACTGGGTCAAATAGAAATTGGAGTGGGAACACTAGCAGGTACCAATGAAGGAATAGATGGTCCAGTGGCTCAAAGTATTCATAGCCTCAAACAGTGGATAAAACAAACCCAGCCTCATATCCTTGGGGATGAAACACCCTGAGTAGTCAAAGGGGTGAAACAATAGTTATGGATTTTTGCCAATAGTGACTTCCCTTTATTTCATGAGCCTGATACTCCTTATCCTGGCAAATTAGAATCCATTGTGGGTTCAAGTTACTCTGGTGTACTCAGTTCTGATGACTTTACTGCCTATAACGGTTATCCGGTCACAGCTCAACAGAAATGTCAGGCACATCTACCCTAGCCCGTCACTTCAAGACACTAATCAAGATTCCTGGCTTCAATCACCAAGAAATTGGCACAAAATTCATGGACCTCATAGATGAAGGTTTTAAAAACTACCCTTTATTCCAACAAACCCAAAACCTTCATGAATTCTTGACTTGGCCATCCTAGTTTCAACCAAAAGTCGAATCTTCCATTCATTCATTGATCAACCCCCAGGGGAACCTGGTAAACTTTTACCTTCCTTAGGCAATAGACCTTGATCATAATTTAGCTGAACTAAGGTTAGGTTTAGGAGTGACACAACGAAAGGTCTGTGGTGGTTGTCTTTCTCTAGAGCTATTCCAAACATCTAGAGCCAAGGAGATATATTTTATTATATTAAACCAAGAAAAAATAATTTAGTAATTTTGCTGGCGGTTAATCCAAATACCCCTCATACCAGCCTTTCTAGGGCCATGATAGTCATCTGTTATGCTGTCTCCAATGTGCCATGCTTCCTCTGGTGAACAGTGATGACTTTGCAAGGCGATGTTAAAAATTTGCGGATCTGGTTTAGCTGTACGGACTTGGGTGGAAATGGTAATGGATTTGAAATAGTCTCTCAGTCCTAAGCTTTGTAATACTGAGTATAGACGGGAATCAAAATTAGACAGTACACCTAATTCAACTCCTAACCGTCGCCAGTTTACCAAAGCCAGAGGAACATCTGGATAGACAAACCAAGGTTCAGCAGTACCAAAGTGAATATAAAGTTCGCTAAAAAAAGCGGAAAAATCAGAAAATTCATTGAGAACACCTGCACCTTCAAAGGTTTTGAGGGCAATAATGCGCCACCAATCAAATTCTCGCTGGGGAATATCTTGAATATCTGTATGGAGAAATATGGATGGTGGTGCAGCTTTGAAGCTTTTAAGAAAGTATTTATTGAGGATTTCCGGAGAAACTGCAACGCCAAATTCCTGGGCTATTTGACTATAAACTTTGCCTACACTACCTTTAACACCAAAGAGTGTACCTACCGCATCTAAAAAAATAACTTTTGGTTTTTTCATAATTTCTAAAATTAATGTCAGTTACTGGTTAGGAGTTTAGGAGTATGGCTATCGCCACGCTATGCCTACGGTACACTACGTGTGGCTTGCTTACCATAGGGTAAGCTATCAGGAGGAAGGCTCAATTTTTCTCCCCCAGCCTCCCCACCAGCCCCAGGACCTCTACTCGTCTGCCTTCTGTCACCTATTCGCTGTTACCTATTTTACTGAGAAAGGGTTTTGATGATAGGACTGACTAACCAACTAAACCCAACTTTCAATTGATGTTCTAAAGTTGGTAAACGATACAAATAAGCTAAACGACGGGCGATGTATGCTAAAGAACCATCTAATTTGATGCCTAAACCTGTGAGGGTAGCGTTGTCTACTCCCAAGGCCATCATTTCTCCTAATTGTTGATAGCGGAAGGGAAGTAAAGGACGATTTGTTAGAGATGCCCAGATGTTCCAAGCGGTATAATCGGCTTGTTGGAAGGCGACTTGCGCTGTAGCTGGTACTTGCTTTCCTTCTGTATCAAGACAGTCTGCTAAATCTCCTAAAGCGAAAATTTCGGGATGTTCCAGGACTTGCAGTTTTGATGTGGTGGTGATTTGTCCACGTTGGTTTTGCTTGAGGGGTAGGGTTTTTACGAGTGGGGCAACTCTTGTCCCAACTGTCCAAATTACCAAATCTACGGGAATTTCGTCTACTTGAGTTTTATACTCTAGGGAGATGGTATTTTCTCCAATCGAGACTACTTTGGTTTCTAAGTCTATAAACACACCTCTGGTTTCTAAGGCTTTTTTCGCTGCTTGGCGGTTAAATTCTGGGGAAGTTCGCAAAATTTGATCGCTGATTTCAATTAGGCGGAAGCGTCCTTTTTCGCCAATTCTATCTGCAAGTTTACAAGCTAATTCTACGCCACTGTAACCTGCACCGACTATGGCTATACGAATTTTTTCTGTTTCTGATGCTTCTAAAACTCGTAGGCTTTCTTCTAGGCGATAAACCTCTGTGATGCTACGGAAGTGGTGAGCGTAGGTTGTAGCACCTGGAACTAGATCAAGAGGTGTTTCGCCACCTAAAGCTAATACTAGTCGGTCGTAGGCTATTTCTAGTCCGTTTTGTAATTGTACTTGTTGCTTGTCGGTATCGATTTCTGAGACAACTGCTTGATGAAAACGCACACCTGTTCCTTGTAGTAGTTCTTGGTATGGTGGGGCGATTTCCCAAGCTTGCAGTTCTCCAGTGAGGAGTTCATACAGGAAGGGAGAGAAGAGAAAGCGATCGCTCTGATCTACTAATATAATCTCAGGTTTTGGTGTAGACTCCCACGGTAATTGGCTTAAACGAAGGGCGGTGTAAAGTCCACCAAAGCCGCCACCTAGTATACAAATTCTTGTAGTTGCTTGAGTCATAGTTTTTATAGGCACCTAAATTCCACCAAGGTAATTTATTCTTAGTGTAGTGAATTATTACGTTTTATTGCCATTAACCAACAATCCTGATATTTGCCCTCATAGAGTTCATGAGATGGTAACAGCTTAATTTTTACAAATCCACATTTTTCATAGCAGTGAATGGCACGGAGATTCCTAACATTGGCATCAATAACAATTTTTACAGCGTGCACTTCAGTAAAAATATAATTTATCACGGCTGAAAGCAATTTTGTACCTATTCCCTGATTCCAATATTTAGTTTCACCAATAAATAAATCAATTCCATAGATATTATCTGTTTTTTCTAGAGAATACATTTGTTTAATATGTGGTGGTAATTGATTGAGATCATAATATTGCAAATAACCAATTTCTATATTTTTATAAGAGAAAATGCAGGGAATTAGAGGTTCTTCTCCCAAAATTCTAGGTTGATATGTTTCTACGACTTTTTTCAAATCATAAGGATAATCTCTACCGCCATAAAATTTTAACACTTCCTCATCAGAACGCCATTTTTCCATTAACAGATAGTCTTGTTTATCATCTCGCATGAGACGAAGTTTAATTTCGTCTTTGATAACTAGCATGGCTTGTAGTTAATACAACTTAGTCTTATTTATTTGAAGTTGCTCTAAATTCAGCAATAACTTCAATCATATCTACAATATTAGCATTAAATGCATCTAATTTCTCAGCAGGTATCCAATACTCTTGCTGTTGAGCACTACTGACAGTTCGCAAGCTGTATTGTCGATAAATTTTGTTTTAACTTAAAATATTGTTACATAACCAACATATCTAGATGTTTTGTCTTTTGTGTTCCACTCTCTAGCAATCTCTACACCATAGGCTTCGTTAAGTACAGGATAAAAAATTGGTTGGAAAGGAAGTCGGGGTAGAAAGGCTGTATAGTTGCAGCGATTAAATCAAGTTCTGCTTGACCACCTGCACGAAAGAGTGTTGTAGTATTGCTCATGGATAATTTCCAATGAAAAGCGGTTTCTCATTATAAAGACCGCCTATAAATTAATATTTATTTTTTAGGTAATTAATTACCACCAGACATGACAGCTTTATGATGTATGGCAGGATCTTCTGGTTTTCTATGCCAGTTACCTTCTCTGTCTGGCTCATATTCATTGTGAACACTATTCCAGGCTACTTCTAAAGAAGTATCTTCATTCATTCCGTCACTTTGAGCAGCATTGAAAGCAGCTACAAAAATCTGTTGAGCGTGTTCTGGTAGTCGTGTTTGGATATCTTGAGGTAATTCATTTATTTTGTTATAAGGCATAAACTGACTCCGGCTATTTAAGTTAGGTCTATGTTAAGAATATTATTCTACGATTTCATCTTTCTATAAGTAGAGAATCATAGTTCCACACCTTTGATAGAGTTAACACTTTCGGGAAATTCAAAATTCAAAATCTACAATTCAAAATTGAATATTCTATCTAAAATTGCTCATCAAACAACGTTTAAATTAGTGCCGCAAGATATTATATTGATACTCATAGCAAGAACGGTAGTCTTAAAAAAGAAGGAAAACACACCATGCAGCAAAGTTAAGCGCCTCATAGAACGTACTGTTGTTTGCACGTCAGAGAATTGACCAGTCATAGCAATCACAAAGGAAAAATATAAAAAGTCCTAGTAATCTGGATAGTTCTCGTTAGGAAAACCTAAGCCTCCAGCTATATTTCCAAGATTGATTTCACAATCATGTTGGTAACAAGTGCGTCCATATAGCAGAGCAAACATTGTATGTACTAGGTATGTACTAGTAAGCAAGGACTGAAAATCGTCATACTTGCAAGCATGACGCGTAGGGGTAAGGAAATCGTCAATAGCCCATGTTTATGATAATTCAGGAGGGATGCGATCACTAACATACTCATACAAGAAGCGAAGACAATGAATGTGTATATCACCAAACGACCTTTGTATTCACGCTGTGCATAAGAGCGGTTTTCTTCCGCAGTAGCTTTAAGCATTTTCCACCAAGTCAACCCCAAAAAAACATAGGCGCTAGAGTTCCAAATACAGAGAATAGGAGTAGGTAAACGCAACCAAGACGGGAGTAGTCCTGATACGAATACAGCACAACCGAGAGAAATGATTAGTCGGGTTAAAGGGCTAAACGTATAGAATAACCTGGGTATTACAGACACTTTGACTTTAGAGCAGAGTAATGGGTATCTATTACGTTAGAACGTATAGTTTATGAGGTGGCAATGCACAGATCTTTTTATACTATTTGGCTTACCTCCCGCACCATCACCCCACATATTATTAAACTCTTCAGTAAATAAAGTTGCTAATTCTAGACTGTCGATTTTTAGTAAATTATTGGCATTAGCTAAACTCCTAGAATTACTAAAACCTCCTGATGTATCACTTAATGTAAAATTAGCAGCAGTAATAATGGCAGAACGATTATCTACAATTCCAAATCTATGATGAATAAAACTGCTACCCGCAGTACCATCTGGTGTATCATCTATCCAAGGAATTTGGGCATTTTGGATCATGAGTAAAGCATCACGTTAATTAATTTCATCTATTGTGATTTGATTATCTTAGTTGATATCAACAAATTGGCGAAATTCTTGATATAGTTCTTATTCTCTTGTTTCTAGTTTCTGTATTTCCCTTGTAGGTAAGCTACTCCAAGGACCAGAATAGTTATTTTCTACAATTATCCTGACCTTGACACCAGCTTTTTGTTCTACAGCTAATGCTTGAGCAATTTTAGGGGAAAGTAATTCTTGGACTGCTATATCTATGGTAGATTTTGCCTGACAAATAGCATCAATAATCTGTTTTTATCAGTCGTCTCCTAAATGGGTTTGCTGACGATAGGTTTCTTGGTATTCTGAAGATTCAGCATGGTTGAAGTAAACTTGAATTAATGGTTCTTGTGGCAATGGTGCGAGAAGCTGATTGGAAGATTGGACTTTTTAACAACCACTGAGAGTCAATAGGAATAAAAAGATATAAGATAGAAATCAAATCTCATATGAGGAAAAATAGACACGGTAATCTGATTAAAATAGATTGAGGGTAGACATTATTTATTATTGCCCATAAGGTGTATGTCTAATTATGTAAAAAACTGGTTGTACCAAAGATGCTAAAAGTCCACCCATTAACATAAAATTACTCGGTCTTTTTACTGATTTAGCAAAGTAACTGTACATACTTGATCATCTCAATTATGGTTTTATGCAAATATATCTAGATTACAGTGCTACTACTCCTACTCGACCCGAAGCGATCGCTACAATGCAAGCAGTCTTAAATCAACAGTGGGGTAATCCTTCCAGTTTACATGAGTGGGGCAACCGTGCAGCATTAGTTGTGGAACAAGCAAGAATACAAGTTGCAGGTTTAATTAATGCTGTTCCCGAATCAATTATCTTTACTTCTGGGGGAACAGAAGCAGATAATTTAGCAGTTATGGGTGTGGCTCGATGTTATCCTGTACCACAACATATCATTATTTCTAGTGTGGAACATTCGGCTGTTTCTGAACCGGTGCGAATGTTAGAAAATTGGGGTTGGGAAGTTACCCGTTTAGGTGTAGATGGTAAAGGTAGAATTAATCCCGAAGATTTAAAAGCAGCTTTGCAACATAACACTGTTTTGGTATCAGTGATTTATGGACAAAGTGAAGTGGGAACTGTTCAACCGATAGCAGAACTAGGAAGAATTACCAAAATCCATGGTGCTTTATTCCATACAGATGCGGTGCAAGTTGCGGGACGTTTAGCGATAGATGTCAATAATTTAGGTATTGATTTATTGAGTTTATCTAGTCATAAAATATATGGTCCCTTGGGTGCAGGTGCTTTATATGTGCGTCCAGGCATGAACTTAATACCATTGTTAGGTGGTGGTGGACAAGAACAAGGACTGCGTTCAGGTACACAAGCAACACCTGCTATTGCTGGGTTTGGAGTAGCTGCGGAGTTAGCGGGACAGGAGTTAGAAACAGAAAGACTAAGATTAACAGAATTGCGTGATCGCCTCTTTACCAAATTAGCAGATATTCCCAGTTTAATTCCCACAGGTGACAGAATTCACCGCTTACCCCATCATCTTAGCTTTTCTTTAGAATATGCCGATGGCGAAAAAATTAGTGGTAAAACCCTAGTCCGTCAATTAAACTTAGCAGGAATCGGCATTAGTGCAGGTGCTGCTTGTAATAGTGGAAAATTAAGTCCCAGTCCGATTTTATTAGCAATGGGGTATTCACAAATAGCCGCTTTGGGCGGAATTAGGTTAACTTTAGGAAAACAAACAACAGCAGCAGATGTTGATTGGACAGCAATAGTTTTGAAACAAGTTCTACAGCGATTGACAGCAGATTTATCCTTAGTGATACAATCCACCTCAATCACTTGCCAATTAGCAATTTGACCAATTAATATACCCAGCAAAGCTAAAGGAATGGAATGAAACGTACTCACAACAGCTTGCCAAAAAGGTTGATAATAAACCTCAGACCAAATCTGTTTTTCTGGTAAACGGTAAACAAACTTCATCAAAAAGTAGAACACAAAGATGGGAATATCTGGAAGGACTGCACGGATCAGAATTGCTGCAGTAAACTGAGTTCGGATTTGTTGATTAAATATCACCAAACTTAAAATAGCGTGACTGGAAGTATTCATTACTCAATATCGGTGCAGAATTAACAGTTATATATCGTTTCTGAGTAATATATAGATATAGATGTTGAAATTACCTCATAATCTGCCCACTTTGCCCGAAATCATCAATGATTTACCTAATATTTCTGGGTGGGAAACAGAAGTGCTGTCTGTAGTCAACCATGATCAGGCTGTATTTTTACCAACAACCAATCTTAAATTAGCAGATATTGACGCTGTGTTTGCAATCGCTCTCCACATGCACCAGCCCACTATACCAGCTGGACATAGCAGTTCACTCATTAGCAACCTGCAATATATGTTTGAACATCAACACGAGGGAGACAACCACAATGCAAAACCTTTTGCCTATTGTTACAGTCGCATGGGAGACTTGATCCCCGAACTTGTAAATCAAGGTTGCAATCCCCGTGTCATGTTGGATTATTCTGGTAATCTTTTGTGGGGACTCCGACAAATGGGACGAAGTGACATCCTCGACAACCTCAAACGGATTACTTGTGAGACCACCTATCAGCCTTATGTAGAGTGGCTAGGGACAATGTGGAGTCACGCTGTAATTCCTTCCACCCCCATAGCAGATATGAAACTCCATATTATCGCTTGGCAACATCATTTTGCGGCAATTTTTGGATGGGAAGCACTAGGACGAGTCAAAGGATTTTCACCCCCAGAAATGCACCTACCAAATCACCCAGATATCCTATTTGGATTTATCAAAGCCCTCAAAGAATCTGGATATCTTTGGTTATTAGTACAAGAACATACAATAGAAACAATTACTGGTGAATCTATCACGCAAAAACATTTACCACATCGTTTAGTTGCTCGCAATTCCCAAGGAGAAACAATTAGTATTACAACCTTAATTAAAACCCAAGGAGCAGATACTAAATTAGTCGCTCAAATGCAACCATATTATGAAGCTAAAACCTTGTCTAAACAACAGTTAGCTTCTAATTTAGTACCGCCAATCGTCAGCCAAATTGGTGATGGTGAAAACGGCGGTGTAATGATGAATGAATTTCCCAACGGTTTTAAACAAGCCTGGTGGGATATGGTGCAGCATGGCGGAGGTAAAACCAGAGTAGTGGCTGTCTGTGGTACAGAATATTTAGAATTATTAGCAGATGCTGGTTATCTACCTGAAGACTTTCCCCCTTGTCAACCAGTGGGACAACATCAGATCTGGCAACAAATTCCCGCAGATAATTTTTCACCAAATGCTGTAGAAAATGCCATACAAGGAATTATAAAAACTAATCCTAATTTTCATGTAGATGGCGCATTATGGACTAATCATATTAGTTGGGTGCAGGGATACGAAAATGTTTTATCTCCCATGTATGAATTAAGTAATTCATTTCATCGGCAGTTTGATCACTTCTTAGCCAACAACTGAGGTGAAGCTATCACCAAAAAAACCTACTACCGTCAAAATTTATTATATAACTTGTTGCTGCAAACAAGCTGTTTTCGATATTGGGGACAAGGTACTTGGACTGATTACGCACGGGAAATATACAAAGGCGGACAGAAACTTTCACCGTGCTTCGTTCATTAACCAGAGGAATTTTCTCCAAATTATTGAAGTTTGCAGAAAAAATTTCAGGGAGGTATGTTTTTTAAGCCGGGGATGATTATACAATTCGCTTTTGTATAATGGCACAAAATGAAAACAAAGATCATATAAACTTTAGCTGTATATTATGACTGCGGCTGAAGCCACTACCGACTTATCCCCATGTCTAAAGCCAGGAGCTTGCGTCTCGCTTTTTAGTCAATATCCTAAAACTAGGATTAAGTACCGTAGGCATACGGGAACTTACGCTTGCGGAGATTTGATTTGCCCTTTTGGGCGGATTGGTGCCAACCAGTCGTCTAACGGCGAGTCTGTGAACCAAGAATCCCCTCGGCTTTAGCCAGGGGAGTGTCAACTTAAAGCTAGGTGATTGAGCTAGGAAATCAAAACTACAACAGAAGTCCTAGAATGCTGAATCAGGAGTAGAAAAGGCTTGTGATTTGGTTTTTAACCTAGATTCTGTAAGACTTTGGCTGTTAATATGCTGTATGTGTGAGGTTCAGATCATCTGAGAGATACTAATGTTTACATTTCCCAATTTACTATTGATCCCCGTTTAATTCTGATTTGGATAAAATGACTAGGCATAACCCTAAAACTCAAAACCGCTTTTGACTGCGACATGATAATGAATCAACTTAACAATGGTTTCACCCTATTTCTGAGTCTGCTAGTCGAGGCGATGCCTTTTTTGCTGCTAGGGGTGTTATTCTCCAGTTTGCTGCTGTTTTTTATTGATGAACGCAAATTGGTAGAAAAAATGCCCAAAAATGCCCTACTAGGGGCTTTAGTTGGCAGTATGATTGGCTTTTTATTTCCGGTGTGCGAGTGTGGTAATGTGCCAGTAGCGCGGCGGTTATTGATGCAGGGAGTCCCCACACCGGTAGCAATTGGCTTTTTACTAGCAGCACCGACAATTAACCCAATTGTAATTTGGGCAACTTGGACAGCATTTAGAGATCAACCAGAAATAGTAGTGTTAAGAATTGTATTATCTTTAGCGAGCGCTACTATTATCGGTTTTGCTTTTAGCCTTCAACAAGACTTAAGTCCCTTCTTACAACCTACGCTCGCACGTTATATTAAATATAATCCACCCCCTAAACCAGAATCTAAACGCAAGGGAAAATATTACCAGGTAGAAGAACAAGCAACGGCTAATACTATCTTGCAATCAGGAACTTATATTCTCGGTGGTAAAGCAGGTAGATCTACCAAGATAGGTGGTATAAACGAAACAAATATCGCAACTTCTAACCTCAATAAACCTTTTGCAGATAAACTCCTTCTATTATTGGATAATATCATCCAAGAATTGCGGGAATTAGGAGGAGTAATGGTGTTAGGAAGTGCCATTGCTGCCGCGATTCAAGTCTTAGCACCCCGTGAATTAATCCTCAGTTTGGGTGCTGGGCCAATTACTTCAATTCTGGCCATGTTGATTTTAGCTGCAGTAGTATCAATCTGTTCTACAGTCGATTCTTTCTTTGCTTTATCTTTTGCTTCCACCTTTACCAGTGGTTCTTTGTTAGCATTTTTGGTATTTGGTCCGATGATTGATATCAAAGGTGTGGGTTTGATGTTATCAATTTTCAAACCTAAAGCCCTATTGTATATATTTGCTTTAGCCGGACAGTTGACACTTTTATTTACCTTATTTTTGAATCTGCACGTCATGTAATTTTTGGCAGTTATCTGTGAAACTTACAACTGACTTAATAAATCAATAAATAATGACTTCAATCCAAAAACAAAAACAAAAAATCAAAAATCAGTTACTTCCTTGGCTGGATGTTATAGCAATCATAGCTTGGGGAATTTTAATGCTCAAATACTGGTTCACAGGCAAACTAAATTTATTGATTCATCCTGACTACTTTTGGTTAGTAATTGTGGGTGCAATAGGTTTATTGATTGTTGGTTTTTTCAAAGGGATACAATTGTGGCAACAATGCCGTCGTTATGAAGCACCTAATAACCAACAACAACATATAAATTTATTTCCTCCTGGTTGGGGTAGTGCCTTACTCTTAACCACAGCAATTTTAGGATTTATCATTACCCCCCGCGTCTTTGCCTCTCAAATAGCACTTAAACGGGGTGTCACCGAGTTATTGGGAGCGACACGCGCCCAACCCCAAGCATTTCGCCCTACCATTCGACCAGAAGAGCGCTCGCTCATAGACTGGGTACGCACACTTAACGTCTATCCAGAACCCGATGCCTATACAGGGCAGAAAGTTAAAGTCCAGGGATTTGTAATCCATCCTCTAGAACTAGATCAAAACCACTTGTTATTAGCTCGATTTGTGATTACTTGTTGTGCTGCAGATGGCTATCCAGCAGGATTACCAGTTCAACTGGGAGAAAACCGCAATCAATACCCACCAGATACCTGGCTGGAAGTAGAAGGACAAATGTTCACAGAAAACATCGCCAATAAACGTCAATTAACTATTAAAGCCTCCTCCCTCAAAAAAATTCCCCAACCTGAAAATCCATATAGTTATTAGGTGACAGGAGGCAGGGTGTAAGGGTATAGGGGGAAATGCAATGATGAATGCCCAATGCTCAATGCCCAATGCCCAATGCTCAATACCCAATGCTCAATACCCAATGACAAAATCTTATAAATTTATTCAACCACTAGATCGTGTTGTGATCGCCCTCATGATCCTCTTGAGTCTACTGATTGGCTTTGTCATCTGGCAAGGTGATGCAGTCAAGCCCATCGTCCGTAACTTTACCTGGCAGAATCAACAAATTGGAGCAGAAGACACAGCTTTTACACTCACTTTTAGTCGTCCAATGGACACCAAAAGCGTAGAAGAAAATTTAAAAGTCTGTCCAGTAGAAACCAAAAGCGAAGAAGAAAACTCAACAACCTGTCCAGTTCTCGCAGGTAAAATCAGTTGGGCAGGGCGAAGACTAGTTTACACACTAGTAACACCAGCACCTTATGGAACAACTTATAAAGTTTCATTGCAAGGAGCAACAGATAGATTTTCCCAGAAAGAAGGAAAAAAGAGGGAAATTCAACCGTTTACGGGCAGCTTTATCACAAGAGATCGCGCTTTACTTTACATAGGAGCTAATCAACAAGAGCAGGGAAAATTAGTAATCTATAACCTAACCCAAGGGCAAAAAAAGGTACTTACCCCCAAAGAGCTAATTGTGATGGACTTCGAGCCATTTCCACATGGAGAGAAAATATTATTTTCCGCTCGTTCCTCTAAAAATCCAGACATACTCTCAGCCCAGCTATATACAGTCACAACAGGAATTTCTAGCACAACTGGTCAACAACCACAACCACCAGGCAAACTAGACCTGATTTTAGATAATAAGCACTATCAAAACTTAAAATTTGACCTATCCCCTGATGGAGCAACAATTGTTGTCCAACGCGGCAAAATAGATAATCCAGGCGACTTTGGGCTATGGCATTTATTAACAACTCAAGATAGTTCAGGAACAAAACCCACCGCAAAACGCTTACAAACTCAACCACCAGGCGATTTTCTCATCACACCTGATAGCAAAGCAGTAGCAGTTGCTCAAGGACAAGGAACAGCAATTTTATCCCTTCAAGGAGAAGCTACCAAACCTCTAGATTTTCTACCCCAATTTGGCTTAGTTCAAGCTTTTTCCAAAGATGGTTCACAAGCCGCAATGGTCAAATTTAATACTGACTTCACCCGAGACCTATTCCTAGTCACCAATCAAGGGGTGCAGAAACAACTATTAAAAACCACAGGCTCAATCCTTGATTGCAATTTTGATCCTGCCTCACCCACCCTCTACTGCTTACTAACACAACTAATATCAAAAGAACAATATATAGAACAGCCTTATTTAGTCGCGATTAACCTCAAAACCGACCAACAAAAACCACTCTTAATGCTACCCCCAGCCCAACGAAATGTGCACATGAGTTTAGCACCCGACGGTTTGGGTCTAGTGTTTGACCAAATAGTACCAATAGAAAACTCAACAACCACATTACCTGCAAACACCTTAAAAACTGATGATGGTGAACCGATTGCTACCAGCAGTCTGTGGTTAATGCCTCTTTTACCCATCACTGATGTAGCCAACATCGAAATCAAACCAGAACAACTTCCCTTAGTTGGTTTTCATCCTCACTGGCTACCTTAAGGGGAGCAGGGGTGTAGGGGGAAAATTTTTTCTTTCTCCTTATACCACAGGGTGGCGTAAGCCATACTCCTTCTTCTGAATTATTATATTTTTAGTAAAATTTAATACTTTAATCCCAGATAATATCTACCAAACAGCAGTAGTTGAGTGAATAGGTCGGGGATCATAATATTTTTTAGCAAGTTAATCTAACTTTTAACCTACGTCAAGTAGGTTCACACCCTCTACCACTTAGGGACAAAAAGACTACATCATAAATAAACTTGACGCACAAGAAACTGACATACCATTTTCAGTATTATTAGCATCAAGCAATTTTAGATTTTGGATTTGCGATTTTGGATTTACCCCTTGGCTTGAGATCACAAAACCTTGTGTCTTTAAACTGCTTGTTTCGACACAAACCTTTTTCCTATGCTGGTTGTAAAACCAAGAGCCTGTATTTATTATTACTAGTCCCAAATCTAAAATCCCTTAATTCTAGATTCACAATTAGGACACTCTCTCATCACTAGTACCGCAAGGCGCAAGTCAAAAGTCAAAAGTCAAAAATCTTTCTTATGGAGTAGGCTTTTCCTCTAATTTACAACTTGGCGGAAATAAACAGACAGTTAGCAACCAGACAAAAAATTAAATTCCGTGAGTATTAAGGCTTTCTAGCTGATAGCTGCCTTCATGTACTAGCCACTAATGCTGAAAGAGAGTTAAACTTGGCTTCTAGAGGAAATCCTGATTGCCGTAGGCAATTGAATGTATTTGATCAGCAATGCTGGCAATAGTATTGCTGAATATTTTTAAGCAGGTGGGTCAAGAGTGATGAATATAGCTGACACCTCAAATAACGGCACTGTGATTGAACCCCTAAATTCTCCAACAAATTCGGTACTTTCAGAGCAGGCGGGTTGTCATTTTTACTCAGTTGTGCATGATGAAAATATGGACGTGACTAATTTGCCACTCCTGAATCCAGTCACCGATGTCACCAATGGGTTACACCTACAGCAGTGTGAATCTCCAAATACAGAGAATTTGAAAAATAATCCACAACAGGATTGGGTTGCTGAACCTGACAGTGAAAAACAAGCCGTTGTGAACTCGGAATTTCAAAACTTACTGACATTGAATCAAGAATTAAGCACAGCTAACAGTGATTTATACAGTCAGGTGGAGCAACTCAAACAGGAACTAACTGAAGCAGAAAAGATTTTGCAATGGCAAAAAAAACGCTCCAGCGTTACTGATTCGATGCTAAATCAACAAACTCAGGAACTTTCAGCTGCCCAAGAGCAAATTCAGTCTTTGTTTCAACAGTTAGAAACAGCTATACAAACTGTTCAACGACAAGATATTTTCATCGAAACTCATAAAGCACAGTTACAAATTAGCCAACAGCGCCTAGCTCAATTAGAGCGCGAATGCTCATTGCTACAAACTAATTACAGTGAACAGTCTCAGCAGCTATTACACTCAGAAAATACTGGTCGCGAATTGCGGACTCGACTGATGCGTCAACAACGTCAAACGCTGCAATTTAAAGCGGCTTTAGAAAAATGTCTAGATACCTCCGTTCCTAACTATGACACCCTAGAAGACAAAGCTCATCATCCCCACGACGTAACTGGTGGACACACAAGATTCTCTAGAAAAGCACGATCTTTGTTTCCCAATGCACAGCCTATTAAACCTTGGTCAGCAGAATCAGATTTTGTCAGTGATGCCTGTGGGGGATTACACCAGCTTACCGATAATTCCTGGGTAGAATCTTCAACTCCATCCCCTCACGAAAAAAATTACTCTGCTCCCATTTCAGAATCTTCTGATCTGTGTTCAGATGAAGACAATACTCTCACATCCACAAAAATCGCTGCCTCTTTAAAAGTTGATGAATTAATTACATCAGAAACTGCGTCTTCTGGTTCTTCCCAACTAGACCAGCAGTTAGAGAGTCTTATTCAAATGTTTTTTACCTCCCAATCGACATCAGTAACTCCACTTACTACGGGAGATACTCCAAACAATCATCAAACTAATTTGTCAATCAGGGAAACTTCAGCGTCTACTACGGAAAATGCTGAAGAACCAAAAAGGATAATAGGAGGGAATTTAGAAGTGGAAATAAATTATGGTGCTGGAGCAGAAAATTTGTTAATCTCTCCAACTAATGAACCACCAATAACTCCTACTTTTCCACATAAACAGATAAATGCAGGAGATAGTGAGGACTCTTGGGCTGAAGTTTCATCGTCTACATCCTCTAAATTGCCTTTACATAATTTTTCCCTAGAACCAATGGGTGAATATCACCCAGAAAATAAATCACCTTCTCCGTTGATTTATCCCCAGCGTCCACCCAAGGGACGTAAATCCTTAGCATCTGTGGAATTACCAAGTTTTCCCCCCCCAGAATCATCAATCAAAGGTCAATGCTGAAGAATCTATAGCAAGTGACAGGTGACAGTTAACAGTTAACAGTCAATTGGGGAAATTAACCTTCTAGGTCTTACGTCTTACGTCCTACCAATGAACAATGACCAATGACTAATTACTAATGACCAATTTGAGTTACTGCTTTTGAGTTAACTTTAACTACCTGATTATGCCGCTGTGGTTTACCAGTAGAAATTCCATAATTAATGGTTAATAATTGCAACCATAATCCGGGATAACGGGGTTCTAACCAAGATTGACTTGATTTCAGGAAGTCTGAAAACCATCTACTTAACAAAAGGCTAATAAGGGCGTGACGACCAAAGTTGAAATAATTACCAAACCACCTCAGTAAGTCTTTTAACCCAGCCATTTGCCATATCCACAGCAGTAAAGCAGGATTTTTCCTGGCTGCTTTCAAGGCTAAACGGTTAAAAGTTAACCAATCGCAACGATCTTTCATGAAATTATCTACCACTTCTGGGGGTTCATCTGCTAATAAACCAAAGAAGGTATTGAGCATGGAGTTTACCCTTTGGGGCGGGATAAATTTCCCTGTGGGAACCATCATTCCTTTGGAAAATAACCAAGTCACGGAAACGTTACTTTGGTAGGCACGAATTTGATTTAAGTACTGAAAACTCAATAGGTTGTGTTTCAGGGCTGTATTTAATAGGGTAGTTAACCGTTCTAGGTTGCGAACGAGAGAACCAAAACCTGTAAAAATCAGGGGAGACTGAAGGGAAGCAGCATCACCAATAGCAATTAATCTATCAAAGGCAATGGTGCGATCTCTATTACTTACACTAAAATGCCCTGGTATATAGCCAAAAGTCGGCTTCTTCCACACCAGCTTATCCATATCACAGCGGCGATACTCCGGCAAAATCATGAAAAAGTCCTCATACATCTCCAACAAAGAACCAGGATTTTCCCCATTCACCTCATGGTAATGAAACAGATAAATTGTTAGTTCCTCCTCAACCCCAGGAAACAACTCCCAAATCAACTGTCTACTTCGAGAAATATCCCCGTGGCTGTAGAGAACATCTCCATACTGAACATCCCACACACCATGCTCAAACCCGTTCTCAATTACTGCTCCCACAGTTGGACACACACTATCAAAAGCCCTACCACCATTTAATTGCCAAGCAATAGGAGAAGCAGTTCCCATTGCATCCACCAGCAATCTTCCACTCACTTCCTGCTCATTACCGCTAGGTAAATGCTTGACAGTAATACTTACCTGTGCATCGCTGATATCAGCCCGAATAAACTCAGTTTCATCCCAGATATCACCACCAGCACCTTTGAGTTTTTCTCCACATACTTGCAGCAACTTATCTGAATCCAAAGCGATATTTAGCACCGTCGGCGTGTGCAGAATCGGCGCTTTCAGGCCAGAAGGATTATTGGCATCAAAAAATTTATTGAAACCGTCTTTATACTCCCTAGCAATAATGCTTTCTAACTCAGCACTTGTCAGCAAACCCAGATTTACCAAACTTTGAATTTCATCACGAGAAATATTCCATTCCCGGTTCATCCTGCCAAACGGCAAACGTTCCACCAATAGCACCTTATAGCCCAACTTTGCCATCAAAGCCGCATGAATTGAACCTAAAGCACCACCAATATAAATAAGGTCATATTGAAGATTGGGACTTTCGTTTCCCTCTTCCCCTTGACCAGAAAATAACACCTGACGGGGCTGCTGAGGATTTCTCACCCCTTCACGCCAACGTTGCTCCCACCAGTAAGCACGCTTCAGATCATATTCCCCATTTGGCATTTTCTGAAAATACTTGACAGTTAGGGGATAATAAGGTTCTAACTCTGCGAAAATTGACTTTTGAGCATCAATTTCCGGCGGTTGTGGATAACTATGGGGAAAGCGGCTGCGGATTCCTGTCGTTAGACGTTGAAGAATTTGCCTCTCATTAGCAAAAGGTTTATCTGCCCAACGGAATACCTTGAGATAAGTAGTACGCTGTACCGACCAGACAAATATAGACAGTTCATCTGGTATACTCTCCGTCACAGACACACCAGGGTTTCTCAAGCGAAAACCTTCTGGGGTAAGCAATTTCTCTCCATTACCTGGTGCAAAATCCACTTGTAGCCAGTTGCGTACAGCCCCAGTATCTGGAGTAGGAACTTCTACATAAAGAATCTCTTTCATATTCTGTTGACATCTCCCATCAATCTACTCACTAAGAAAGATTTGACAAAGGCAGAAAGTACGTTACACTCCGCCCTATCAGTTGCATCAAGATTTAATTAAGAAACTTTAATAGTTTGTTAAATTTATTAATCATTTTGGAAATTCTGTAAACTCATACCATGAATTATCCTATCCCAGACAGTCCCCAAGAAATTTTCGCACTCCGACAACAGCCAGTTGATGAAGAACTGGTAGCTGCGGTAATTGCCGGAGTAGTCAAACTTGTCCGCGCTCAGGGTCAATCCTTAGAAGAATTAACTGCCGAGGTCTTAGAAGATGATCTGGTGTTAGATAGACAACAACGACGCTGGTTAAGCAAGTTGGTTGCCCAAGCTTGGGAAAGTTTTCCCTAAATTCATCGAGTTTTTACCAACGCCTCCTTAAATTAAATTGTGCTGCGGTTTGAAGTTGAATTTGCGGTTTTTCTGTTAAAGCTCAATCTATCACTTTTGCTAACTTTTCAGGAATATGACTATCACGTTGACGAATGGGTACAGGATCATTTCTCAACACAGAAGCCTAAGAATCACCAACAAAATCACGGGGGAAATATCCCGTTAACATATTTTATAGACAAGCGGCACTCGCCCAAACATAAACTTCTGGTAATGCGTGTTTAAAGTCTAGGACTTATTGGCGAGACATAAATACAGGTGTTCCCATTTTTGTCCATGTGAAAGTTCGCCCACTTAAACCTGCTAAATCAAAGGCTTTAGCTAAACCATAAGGTCCAATTTTTAGTACCATTTTACCATCACATCACATCAATATTTGTCAATATTTGGTGTTTTCTGTTTCTCTGAAAAATATTTTCACACCCATTTCTTGAGCAGCAACGACAGGTAACATGATTTTGAGTGCGACAAGTTTCTTGGTTTGACTATGTTGAGCTAAAAATACTTCTCCACATCCGCCTTTACCTAATGATTTAATAATCTGACTATTTAAAAATTACTTGTAGATTTGGATTTCCTTAATTGGCTAAATTGAGAAGGTTTTTAATAATTTCAAAAAAATTCGGGTTCTGCTATATATAAGTTATTTGTATGAGATTTTGGGGAAAAATACTTTTATCAATAAGAGTGGCTATATTCTCATTATTATTGAGAATATAGTCAATAATTTAAGGAGTTTTAGTGATTTCAGCCAGGGGGGTTGACAGTGTTCCGAGTTTTGGGTATGCCTAATATTAGATTTGTAAATTTATTGGCGCATATTCCATATATTATAGTAAGTTTTCGGATTTCAACATTATTAATTAATTGTCTGAAACATTATTTACAGGATTGTTATTTGTTTGTGATTTTTAGTCAGTTGGGTAAAATACCCAAAGTGACAAGACGCTATATATTTGATAAGGTCACAATCTTGTGGATGAGAAATGGTATGTGATCGCTATCTCATCTAATTAGATAATCTAGTGATATCATCCTGTAAATCCTTTAGTCCTGGATATCCTGGTTCAGACAACCAACACTAATATAGTTAAGTTAATATTTATTAGACCTATGGCAACATTGTTTCTGTGGTATGATAGAGAGTTTTAGATCTTATATATATTTTTTTTTTTGTGTTATTTGCGAGCCCTAATTTAAATATAACCGTGTAAGTCTAACTTTTGGCTAAAACAAATATAACCCCCATTCATTATAACAGAATATTAATTCTGCAATACGTCTATTTTAGGTAACACTGATATAGATGAAATACTCTGTTGAAAATAATAAATTTGGCAAACATCAAACTGATATAGATATATATGATCCCACCTTTTCCACCAAAAACATAATCATAATGAAAATTCAGATATTTATCCTAAACTTTCAGAGCCTTTTCAGCTTGGAAATTCAACAACAAACCATATTCCAAACCTTCAACTACAGCTTGATAGGAAGCCTCCAAAATATTTGTAGAAACTCCTACAGTTGTCCAACGTTGTTGACCATTTCCCGATTCTACCAAAGCACGGGTTTTTGCTGCTGTACCCGTATTTCCGTTGAGAATTCTGACTTTATAATCTGTCAACTCAAAGTCGGCAACTTGCGGATAAAAGTTCACCAAAGCTTTACGTAAAGCATCATCTAAAGCCGCCACTGGTCCATTACCTTCTGCTGCTTCAAGAATATTTATACCATTTACACCTACTTTCACCGTTGCTAAAGAATTAGTAGTTTCTTTCACCTCTACTAAATCACAGTGGACTTGAAAACCTTTAACTTCAAAAAACTGTTCTCGCAGTCCCAAAGCTTCATACATTAATAGAGCAAAACTGGCTTCTGCAGCTTCAAATTGATATCCTTCACTCTCCAATTCTTTCATACGTTGAAGAATTTGCCGGGCTTGGGGATCATTTTTATCTAATTCCATTCCCAAAGACCGAGCTTTAGCTATGACATTACTTAAACCAGACTGTTCAGAAATAACAATGCGGCGACGATTCCCCACTTGTTCCGGCTGAATATGTTCATAAGTAAAAGGATTACGTTCTACCGCAGATACATGAATACCACCTTTGTGAGCAAAAGCAGAACGTCCCACATAAGGCGCGTGTTCATCAGGCGCAAGATTGACAACTTCGCTGACAAACCGACTAGTTTCTGTAAGTTGATTTAGCTGGTGTTCACCGATACAGCTATAATCAAGCTTTAACTGTAAATTGGGAATCACAGAACACAGGTTAGCATTACCACAGCGTTCCCCATAACCATTGATTGTACCCTGCACCATCTTCGCTCCTGCCATGACTGCTGCTAGGGCATTAGCAACCGCCATCTCTGAATCATTATGGGTGTGAATTCCGATTTGGGGAAGTGGAGATTGGGTCAGAGTTTTTTCTGTATTCCCAGTCCCCAGTTCCCAGTCCCCAGTTGCCAACACAACATTTTTAACGATCCGCGTAATTTCATGAGGTAAAGTACCACCATTAGTATCACATAGTACTAACCACTCGGCCCCTACTGTTGCGGCTGCCTTTATTGTCTGGAGAGCATAGTCAGGATTTTGTTTGTAGCCATCAAACCAATGTTCAGCATCATAAATCACACGCCGTCCTTGAGAACGGAGATATGCAATTGTATCGCTGATCATGGCTAAGTTTTCTTCTAAACTGGTCTTGAGTCCTTCAATGACGTGGAAATCCCAAGACTTACCAAAAATTGTCACCCAGCGAGTACCCGCAGACAGTATGGCTTGCAGCATTGGTTCTTCTGCTGCTGTAGAGTGAGGACGACGAGTTGAGCAAAAGGTAACTATTTCTGCTTGTTTGAGGGGATTTTCTTGGAGTTGCCAGAAAAATTGAACATCTTTAGGATTAGCTCCTGGCCAACCACCTTCAATAAAGGGTATGCCTAATTCATCGAGTCTGTGAGCAATGCGTAACTTATCTTCTATAGACACTGATAGTCCTTCCCGTTGCGTACCATCCCGGAGAGTAGTGTCATAGAGCCAAAGTTGATTTGAGGGAGTTGTGGTCATAAAATTGAGACCTAAGAGACAACTTTGTGGCGATGTGCCAATATATAGCAGGTGACAGATTATAGGGTGAAAAGTCTGTCGAGGAGTTGGCAGTTGTGGTACTTGTGCGGTTACAGTAATAGGCGAACTGTCAGCAGCGAATTGGCGTTATCAAACGCGGCTATTTCGCTTGGTCTACATTTTCCTACAACTGACTTACGTTTAACCTGTCAAACTCAGGTTCTAAGTGATGTAAATGTAGCAAAAATTGACATATCTTTGAGTATCAATACAGTTACCAAAAATTTAGCTAAACTTCCTCAGTTTTGCTCATTTTTCTAGTTAGACACGAATAATGAGTAGGTTTTGGCGGTTCTTACTTTTCATAATACTATTTTCCTTGTATTATCCAGCCATGAAGCTAGTTGAATGTCATATCATCACAAAAAACCATCCTTTCTGGTCGTCCATTGATCATAAGGCGTTTTTGTCTAAAAATTTGTTTAACTTAGCTAATTACCATTATCGGCAACATTGCTTTCAACACCACCAGAAATTGAACTTTAATCAACTCTATCACCAATTGTCTCAAACTGATGATTACAAAGCTTTACCAACAAAAGCTAGTACGCAAATTATCAGAACATTAGATTCATCATGGACAAGTTACCTTCATGCTGTAAGAGCCTGGAATGAACATCCAGAAAAATTTTTAGGAAAACCGACAATTCCTAAATATAAAGATAACATAAAAGGGCGAAATCTCTTACCATATACTCATGAATCAATCTCAAACAAAGCCTTAAAAAAGCGAATTTATCTCCTGTCAATGAGTAACATCAGAATTACTACATCACAAAAGGAAATAATTGAGGCGAGAATTGTTCCTAAAAGTAAAGGAATAAAAGTAATAATTACGGAAGAATCTTATACATCCCAATCTAGTGCTTTAGATGGTGATGCTTTACCTAAGTATGGTTATATAAAACCTGAATTTACGGGGAAGAGAATGGCAAGAGGATTGTATAAAATCGGGAATAGTAGGTTATTAAATGCCGATATTAATGGGTCATTTAATTTAAGATGAGAAAAGTAATTCCTGATATCCTTGACCAAGGAATAAAGGGTTTTCCCTTTAACCCTGTATTGCTTGATCCACTACGAATGACCAGACTTTCCAACTTTGAGTAAGTTTGAGTAGGCTTCGTTGATCGGTCAAGGTTCTCAATTAGTTTAGACACCAGAAGGTTAAAAAGGAGAGAAACAAGATGGGTAGATGGACACCCTTGATTTTGATGGCTGGTGGTGTGGCAATTTTACTAGGTACTTTCCTAGGGATTAATTTTCCAATGGGTGGACAGCAAACTGCTAATGTTCCACCTGGACGCAGAGCATCTAGGGTTCTTCCGGCTAATATTAATGTTAATAGCACAGCTACTAGGGATGATGCTGAAACGGCTACTAGAAATAATTCTGCAACTGCTAACGGGAATAATTCTGCAACTGCCAACGGGAATGGTTTTTCTGATGATACCAGCCGAACCAGTGTAGCTCAAAATAACGCTTCTACTGAGCCGATTGGAACGCTTGGTAATGCACAAGACACCAATAATGATAATTCCACAACTGAGACTAGCTCAAATTCAGGTAATACGAATCAAGACCAAGAACCTATTCGTGCTTTGTGGTAAGTTCTGAGTCTTGAGTTCTTAGTCTTGAGTAAATAAGTTATTAGTTATGAGTTATGTAATTATATATGACTTATAACTAATGACTATTGACTAATGACTAGCGACGTTTTAATTATTGGTGGTGGCATTATCGGGTTGGCTTGCGCTGTGGAGATGAAATTACGTGGTGCAAATGTGACTGTACTTTGCCGTGATCACTCTGCTGCTGCCAGCTATGCTGCCGCAGGAATGTTAGCTCCTGATGCAGAAAATATCGCCAATGAAGCGATGTTGTCTTTGTGTTGGCGAGCGCGTGCTTTATATCCCGACTGGACAAGCAAATTAGAAGAATTGACGGGTTTAAATACAGGTTATTGGCCTTGTGGCATCCTCGCACCATTGTATAAAAAACCAGGGGAGCATGAAGTCAGCCAAAGAGCAATCCCTTACGCTGACCGGGGGAGCAGGGGAGCAGAGGTGAAAAAAGAATTTATTCCCAGTCCCCAGTCCCCAGCTTATTGGTTAGACAAAGATCCCATTCACGAATATCAGCCAGGTTTGGGAGTGGATGTACTTGGCGGCTGGTGGTATCCTGAAGACGGGCAAGTTGATAATCGGGCTTTGGTCAAAGTTTTGCGGAATGCGGCTGTGTCTTTGGGTGTGGAATTCAAGGATGGAGTAACAGTAGAAGCGATCGCTCAACAGCAAGGAGAAGTTATAGGTGTTCAAACTAACATTGGTTTACTTCGTGCTGACCATTATCTTTTAGCCGCTGGTGCTTGGGTAAATCAATTATTACCTTTACCAGTGCGTCCCCGCAAAGGCCAAATGCTGCGTTTGGGAGTACCAGAATTTGTGACAGAATTACCTTTGACGCGGGTGTTATTTGGTGACAATATTTATATTGTCCCCCGTCGCGTTGTCAGCGGCGAGCGTAGCTATCGCTCTATAATTTTAGGGGCAACTAGTGAAGATGTGGGTTTTACTCCCGATAACACACCAGCGGGGATTCAAAGTTTACTCCAAGCTGCAACTCGTCTGTTTCCACAATTACAAAATTATCCCATCCAAGAAATGTGGTGGGGATTTCGCCCTGCTACCCCCGATGAATTACCGATTTTAGGCGATAGTCACTGTAGAAACTTAACCTTCGCTACTGGTCATCATCGCAATGGTATTTTGCTTGCACCAGTCACAGCCGTGTTAATTGGTGATTTGATTTTGTCACAAAAAACTGATCCTCTTTTAACTAATTTCCATTATTCGCGCTTTCAAAACCAGTCATCTACGACAACATCCATGCTTACTCATCCTGCTAATTTCACTAACGGACATAGTAAAAATTTATCTCTACAAGCTGCGGAGCTGAAACTGCAAGATTCAGGATTAATAATTGCTGGTAAAACTTTTCACTCTCGTTTGATCACGGGAACTGGTAAATATCGCAGCACTGGGGTCATGCAGAAAAGCGTTGCTGCTAGTGGTTGTCAAATTGTGACGGTAGCAGTGCGACGGGTACAAACCAATGCACCGGGACATGAAGGTTTAGCGGAAGCTTTAGATTGGGGTAAAATCTGGATGTTGCCTAATACTGCTGGCTGTCAAACTGCGGAAGAAGCGATTCGAGTGGCACGCTTAGGACGGGAAATGGCAAAGTTATTAGGACAGGAAGATAATAATTTTGTCAAGTTAGAAGTTATACCTGATTCTAAGTATTTGCTTCCAGATCCGATTGGCACTTTGCAAGCTGCAGAACAATTGGTAAAAGAAGGTTTTGCTGTTTTACCTTATATTAATGCAGACCCGATGTTAGCCAAGCGTTTAGAAGATGTTGGTTCTGCAACGGTGATGCCTCTAGCAGCGCCTATTGGTTCAGGACAAGGGCTGAAAACTACTGCCAATATTCAGATTATTATTGAAAATGCCACGATACCTGTGGTGGTAGATGCTGGTATTGGTGAGCCTTCGGATGCTGCACAAGCGATGGAATTAGGTGCGGATGCGTTGTTAATTAATAGTGCGATCGCACTGGCTGAAAATTCCCCAGCAATGGCTTATGCGATGAATTTAGCAACTGTAGCGGGCCGTATGGCTTATTTAGCGGGAAGGATGCCGATGAAAGACTATGCTAGTGCTAGTTCTCCTTTGACTGGGACCATTACTGGGTAGCTAATATTTAGATCCCTGATATTTGGGAAAAGTTGGGGATCTAACTTTTGATATAACGAACCGCAGAGGCGCAGAGAACGCAGAGAAATAAGCAGGGGAAACGCACCTTATTTCCTAATAAAAACTAATGAGGATTTTAAAATCATCTATATATATAAGTGCAAAGCTTGATGGATATATAAACAAAATCAATCACTTTTTTATTAAGCGATGAATTAGCTTATCTCCAATTGAATAACCCTTAGCTAAGGATAAATGAGCTAACTATTCATCCATAAATAAGTAAACTTATCTGTAAAAATAAGTAGAAGAAAATATTAAGTAAATTGTTGACAAGTTAGTTGAGGCTAAAGCTAAAACTCTTTCTCAAGAGTTATTATCCATTGCTGCCAAAAACTGTTTATTTTTTATCCCCCGCTTCACGGGGTTCTCTTTACCCAAAAGATTGACTGCTATCTGGCGCATTACTGCAAAGTTTTGTGGAGCATTATCTTTCCTAATCCGGCAGTCATCTTGTTTTAAAGCTACATCTAATACCCAACGCAATGAATTTTCTATTGCCCAATGGCTGCAGGCAGAATTAGCCAATTGTTCTGTATTTAACTCAAGACTACTAATAAAACAAAGAGTCTCTACTGTTGTTTTATCATCCACTTGTCCGATAGGTTCTACCATCCCAACACTTTTGAGATTTGACCAAACTGAATCAGGGTCAAGCTGAAACCCAATTCCAGGTAACATCACATAATTGCGGATTCCATGAAGACCATGCCCTGTTTCTTCGGGTTTATATTTGCTATATCGAAGCTCTTGAAAACCTGTACTTATCCCTGACTTAAATAGCTGTTCTACTGACTCATACAGATTACCTTGGTTCTTTTTTAAAGTAATTACATAATCTGCATTTTCTTGCGTAATTAACTTTACTATGTCTTTGTGACACCTGATGGCATCAATCCTGACAATACATCCAGCTAATTCTAAAACCTTTAATAATTCGGGAATTGCTGTAATTTCATTTGATTTCTCATGCACGTTCACCTGTCCCAACACTAATTTATTTGTAGTTGCCCATGCACTTACCATTTGGATTGCACTCTAGTCACTATTTTTACCATGAGAACCACATAAAGTTTTTCCGTCAATTGCCACAACTTCACCATCCCTTATCTTATGTACTGATTTCATCCAGTTCAAGAAACAATTTTGAAATTATTGCGGATTCAATTGTGTAAATACCCTTCCAAATGTGTCCTGGGACCGGAGCCCATTTCCTAGTTCTAAAAAGGTTTTTAACCACTCATATTTTGTGCAGCCATAGAGTTCAATTGCCACCCAACTATCTGCTCCACAAATTACTGCACAAATTCCAATGGTAAGAATGTCAATTAACTTGTGTCGTTTCCTCCCCTCTACTCTTGGATCTTCCATCTGTGCAACGTGGTCAGTAATCGTGATTGTGGGCTTGAGCTTCACACTTTTTGGGACTTTCTTCTTCTACTTTTACAATGACTTTACCATCAGAGCCTCATTGGTCAACCTCTATATCATCAGCCCTCCCTACCTTTCTCATTCCTTAGTATATAAGTACTATATTTACATAGGTTCGCCCTGGAGAAATAAGAGTTTGAGATAATATATCCTGTGTGAGTTCTAATTCACATACTTTCTTCTAACACGTTACTTTTATATTTGATCAGAGCAAGAGTATCTTTACCATTTTGTTGTTTAAGACGTTTCTTGAGTTTAAGTTCAATAGAACTATTAATATCAGGAGTTGGATTTCTATTTAATACAATACGTGCATGAATTTTGAATTCTTGTATTTCAGTCAGCAGTTTAGTTATAGATGAATATATTTGTCCAATTGCTTTTTTTAAATCATGTCCTTTTAATTCCACAAAAAACGCTAGTTTATATTCACAGGATACAATTAGATAATCACATCTTTCACCTTCTGTGATTAAACAACCATATACCTTCATTTTACAAATCTCTCTACCGTTGTTGTTAGTAACTAGTTGAGTCGAGAGGGGACATTATTCCCCGCCCCTCTCAGTTAAATCTGGGCCTGGGACTTTCACCGCACCGAGTTTCCGATTTTCTTAGCTTTCGCGCTTGCTGATATGGATATAATCGTGGCACCTTTCATGTATTGCTAGAAGGTTTTTAGTTTTCCAGTTTTGATGGTTTCCATCAACATGATGGAGATGTACCTTCTCATCACTAAGCATTTTTAATCCACAATGTCCACATTTATGGTTTTGCCGTTTAATTGCTCTAGAGGTATTATCATCCTATAACTTACTATTGCGTTCGCTCCAATAAGTTAAATCACCGTCCTAGGGTGATTTCTCTCCTTTGACATTGATGTGTTTGTTTTCGGAATAAGGAACTGATGGGAATGCTTTGTCTAGTAATTGCAATAGTAGGGACTTTGAGAATCCGGGTTTTACCATCCTTTTTGGGAATGGGTATTTCACGTAATCCCTGATGTTCCCATATTAACTTCGGTTCTAAGCTTCTCACTTAGTTCAAACCTTTGCTCAAAGGAGAGTGCGGTTTTCCCCTCTATTCCCCTGTCTTTTTCTCAGCATTTAGCTGTGTTACTTGACGGATGGCCAGTAATCTTGCAGAGGTAGATTTCAGAATCAGCTTTTGTAGTGACTGCTCTTTCCGCTTGTAGCCAACTTGAATAGCTTTATATACGAGTCTTTGTAGGCGGAAAAGGTTACCTGGGAAGAAATTCCCAGGTAACCTTTTCCAGGATTCACTAGAGTTGTCTCTGTGTCTAAATCATGCTCTGCTCCAATTTGTATATTCTCAACACCTCAAACCAATTTACGGTTTGTCCTACCCGAATTGAAGGGGTTCCGCTGCTCGTCCAGCCTACATAGGGTTCGACCTCCCTTTGACCTTCAACCCGTCTTTATTCGTTCCCTCGGTTAGATAGATTGTTCCGTTAGGTGTAGCCAATTCAACCAACAGACATGCAGCGGGATTTAGCTCCAATAAAGTCTGTATCCTGCTCATAAGTTGGTTGCTTTTTGAGGCTCTGTTTCACCGTAGGAATTCCCCGTTAGCACCAGAGTCACCCCACAACGGATCCCTGATTATGCCCTGTTCCCAGCTTCACCCTCTAGATACCGAGTCTAGTCAGTGTGGGCAGATAGGGAGTCATACCTGAGTCTGGTAGATGGGACTTTCTTTCACCCATATCAGACCGAGAGTTCAGCCTTTTCTATTACTAAATTGGGCTGTTTAGCTTATGTACGGACTGATTACCGTGATTCAACTAACAATGAATCGCACCTGTACTCTTGTTTATTTCCTGAATCTTTGATAATTAGGGCTTTTTACATATCACAAAATTCATGACATTCACTTTTTCTAAAGAAATCCTTACACATATTTCAGTCATCTAGGTTGAATAAATCATGAAATTTGTCTTTAATTATACTGGATGCGCTATATATTTTTTCAGCTTGAATTAATTTTAATTCTTGCTCCATAATTGACTCACAGCGATTTTCATAAGTAAAATAAGCTGAAATGCGAGCAGGGGCAATCCAGCTTTTACTATTGACAATGCTTTCTACCGCTTCTCATTCGTTCATTAACAACTTTATTTTTAGCGACTTGATAAGCATATAAAAGATTGTTAAAAGCAGATAAAATGTAGGGACTATGGGTGGTTTTAATTATTTGATTATGATAAAGATTTGCTAATAAACCAATTAGTTCTACAATATCACTTTGGGTTTCAGGATAAAGATGTGCTTCTGGTTCTTCAAAAACCATAAATACACTCGTTTCATCTAAAATATATCTAAATATCAGCAATAAAATCCAAACGGACTCTTCCTGTCCTGATGAAGCATATTGTACTTTAACATAGTGGTTATTCTTAAAATAAGTTCTTTATTTATCAAGATCAGCATTAAATCTATATTCACCCTTGAGGATTTTTTTAAACCTATAGTATTGATAAATCAATACCTGTATCTGAAGCAACATCTTTATTTTTAATTAAAGTAGTTAAATCATCTGTAAAATAAGACTTCAATAAATTAATTGCCTCTAGAAAAGATTTAGTAAAATAGTCTAAAGTATCTGGGTTTTTGATATCTTGAAGTTGATCACTCAATGTAGACATCAAACTTCTACCCGCAGGAATAAATACCGGATAGTTTGTTTCTTCAAGAATACTATCAATGCGTGATTTAAAATTCTTAACCTGTAATCTTCTGGTTGATTCTAGTTCTCTTAATTCTTCTAATGACTTAAGTTTATTCTGTTGTTATTTAGAAATATTTTTGTAATTTAAAATTCCTCTAATTAGCAAAATTAATTCATTTTGTAATGAAAGGCTTAATTTTATATCTAGATTATCTTCAGATTTATAAATTCTTAGTTGTTCTTCACTTTAATATTGATATGTAATCCTAAATTGTTCTGAATCTGGGTTCAGTCCAAAATATTGGACAAAATAGATTTTCCTCAACCTTAATAAGGCATTAATTAATTATATATATAATGGTTTGGGAAATACTCTATATTTCTATATTTTCTGCATATTATTATATATATAATCATCATATAATTAATAATTTCATCTTTAATAGACTTAAATATAAAAATTGACTTACTGATTGTAATTTTTCCGCTTGACCGCGCTCCAATTAATAACATTACATCTGTTACATCAGCCTCAAGCTTTTTAACTGGTCTAAAATTTTCTATAGAGATTCTTTGCATAATTATAATATTGAGATATTTATATGCTACGCAGATTCACTTAGTATAGGAACATACTTATTTTATATGGATATTTGTGTTAATAGAATTCTTACTCAAAGAGGAATAAATTTACTAGGGAAAAGTAAACATCAGTGAATCCTGTAGTCACGAAGTGCGTAAAAACAGCATCTCACGAGAATACTGACCGTATTGAATGAGTTCATAAATTGTTTAATTTGTCAATACTTAAGCTATAGCTAAAAATATAATTTTTTACTAGATGTAACTATTTATAGATTTTTATCAAAGTAAAACTATACAAACTATAATTTATGTAACATTAAATAAACGAAACGAAGATCAAAAGGAATCACTTCATGCCCTATACCAACGAAGAAGGCGGTCTTATCAACAATTTTGCCCGTGAACCCAAGGTTTATCAAGCCGAACCTCCCACGGATGGGCAAAAGCGCACTTATTTTATTTTAGGGCTTGCTGCTGCGCTTTTAGTTGGTGGCTTGATTTTTGTCGCCTTCTCTGTTTCCAACCTCAGTTAAACTCAAAATATTTTAATAAAATTTAATTTTTTCGCATCTCAGGTTCTCATATTAGGATGAGCCTGATTTTTTTATTTTTTGTTAAAATTAAAAAGCTTATAAAGCTAATTCAATACTAAGTGTCTTGTCAAGCTTTGAAAACTCGATTTATCCTGAGCAGAAAACATTTACTTGAAAATCAGAAATATGAGATTTTCTAGTTAACTTTATTTGCCTGACTTTAAAATCTATAGTGTATTTCGGCTTTTGTAGCCACCATGAGCGTGAATGAAATCCTACCTCCAGATATTTTTGCTTGGAATCGGCAAGTATATCAACGCCTGAAATTTGCCCTGAGTATTGGCTTGCGACGACAGATATTTTTTGCTGTATGTGATGACTTACATTTAAGAAATCAAATAGCTACTCGGTTGCATTCAACCTTGGCTTATCCAGTAGGACAAGTGCTATATCAACCAGCAGAGACTGGGGGAATTAGCACTCCAGCTTATCCAAGGTTAGTGACATTGCGGTTGAATTTAAATGATCCCAATCCTATAGCACAGATAAATCAATGGTTAGCTAATTATCCTCCACCGATTGTGGGGGAATCAAAAGACACTCCTGGCCGTCCGTTACCAATACCAGCATTTCAAATTGTTGGTGTGGAGTTGCTAACTAAACAATCAGTAGCGGTACAGCGTTTATTTCTGCAGTATCTTCGTTTGAGCGAGCAGTATTTTCCTACCCAAGAACCTAGTTCATTTCTAGAATCTAGCCTGCTATTTTGGGTTCCCCGTCCTTGGTTGCATGCTATCCAGCAATCAGCACCAAAATTTTGGCATTGTCGGACAGGTGTATTTATCTTTGTTGGAGAACCGACACCAAGTATTGATAATCGAGATCATCAAAATTTCTCTAGTTTACGAAGTGTAGATTTAGGAAATTTGGAGATATCTATTGTTGATGAATCAATTCCCTCTGATGAGTCCTTAGACAAGACTGTTCAAGAATTCCAGTTTATTCAAGATGATGATTTTATAAACCAAACATCCGAAATCCTTCAAAATCAACCACCCAATGCAACAATAATATCTGCCGTTAAAACTAGTATTCCTCTACTTTCATTTTTCTCCCATATTAACAATGAGTTAATTTTCTTAGTCAAATCAACATTTGACAACAATATTGCTGAAGATGCAGATGAAAATTTGCAACCACAACAACTTCTTTGGGTAATTGAACAATTACAAATACAGGAAGCTAGCCCGGAAAAATTAGCAACAGCTTATAATAATTTAGGGAATTTATATCGGCTTCGCATTGAGCAAGGACAGTCCAGTCCGAAAAACTTAATGGTGGCCATTATTGCCTATCAGGAAGCAGTTAGCTATGATTACACTTCACCACAACTCCCAGATACTTTAAATGATTTGGGAACACTTTACTGGATGCTCCACCGCACAGCAGGGAGTGGTGATGACGGCAAAACTTATATCGAGCAAGGAATAGAATTTTATCACTTGGCAATTAAGCTAATTTCACCTGATAGTCAATCAGAAATTTATGCTCGTGTGCAGAACAACTTAGCGACAGCTTATGGTGATTTAGCGCGGTTTTCCAACCCTGTGGAAAATTGGCAGCAAGCAGTTACAGCTTACAATGAAGCACTTCTGTACCGAACTGAGGAAACTGATCCTTTGAAATATGCGGCTTGTCAAAATAATTTGGGAACTGCCTATTGGCATTTAGGGCAACATATCCAGCCTGTGGAACATCTCAAACAAGCTATCGCAGCTTATAATTCAGCACTTACTTACTATCAACCTGCTGATGAACCTCTGAAGTATGGCATGATCCAAAATAACATTGGTACTGCTTATTGGAATTTATCCCAATATGAAACACCATTGGAAAACTTACAATTGGCGGTTGATTTCTACCTGGAAGCTTTAAAATATCGTACATCGGCTCATGTTCCTAATGCCTGTGCAGGAACTCGCAATAATTTGGGTACTGCCTACTGGCACATAGCCAATCTGCCACAAGTAACTAAAGAAATTCGCCAAAATTTCCTGCAATTATGTATCAAAACATATCAAGAAACTTTGAAAATAGCCGATTCTTTGAGTCGCACAAATATCAGTTTTGATGTGTTGGCAACACAGAATAATTTGGGTTTAGCTCATTATCAATTAGTCACAGATCCATCTTTTACTGGTGACAAAAGAATCCTTTCTCAGCATTTAGAAGCCTCTTTGGATAATCATGTACATTCATTAAATGGCTTGGATAAGAACACGGAAGCTTATTACACAACTTTTACTCACATAGTCAAAATTATTCGGACTTTCCATAATGAATTAGGTATTAAAGGACAGAATCTGGCTTTATCCAAAGTTCCCGGTCATTTAATTCCAGAGATTTTACCCAAGTTATAGGGGACTGGGGAAAAGAATTAATTGATCATTGTAACCAATAGTTACCCAGAACCGGGACACAGAAGGGGATTTCCAATCTAAAATCCAAAATCGTGTAACAATCGGTAAAATTACCGCTATGGGTGATCAAAAGCTGAAGAAGTCTTTTGTTATCTGTTCCCCATTCCCTGTAATTACTACCCCAGATTTATGAAAGAAACTATCCTAGAGGTTCGCAATCTACAAGTTGAGTTTTCCGGTGATGACAGCGCAGTTAAAGCTGTAGATGGGATTAGCTTTGAATTAAATCGAGGTGAGACTCTAGGAATAGTGGGAGAGTCTGGGAGTGGTAAATCAGTAACCGCTTTAGCTGTGATGGGTTTGTTGCAATATCCCGGTAAAGCTAATGAAGGACAAATCTGGTTTCGTCCGCAGGAAAATGCCGAACCGCTGGATTTACTGGCTTTACCTACCCAAGAAATGCAGCTTTACCGGGGTGGTGATATTGCTATGATTTTTCAAGAACCGATGAGTTCTCTCAACCCGGTTTATGATATTGGGTTTCAGCTGACAGAAGCAATTATGCGTCATCAAAATGTCAATGCAGTTGAAGCCAAGAGAATTGCGATCGCAGGTCTACAAGAAGTTAAACTTTTACCTAGTGACCAAGAAATTCAAGAGCAATATCTTGATAGTAGCCAGTTAACTGACTCTAAATTATCTCCAAGCAGTGATTATCAAATAGCTCAGTTGGTGAAAGAACACAAAGAAGCGATGTTGAAACGCTATCCCCATCAACTTTCTGGGGGTCAGTTACAACGGGTGATGATTGCAATGGCAATTTCTTGTAACCCATCACTGTTAATTGCTGATGAACCGACCACAGCTTTAGATGTGACAGTACAAGCAACCATTATTGAGTTGATGCGGGAATTGCAGCAAAAACGCAACATGGGGATGATTTTTATTAGTCATGACTTGAGTTTAATCGCGCAAATTGCTGACCAAGTAGGGGTGATGTACAAAGGTAAAATTGTGGAATATGGTGCAGTATCGCAAATTTTTAGTAATCCCCAACATCCCTATACTAGAGGTTTGGTAGCTTGTCGTCCTACTCTACATTGTCGTCCGCACAAACTCCTCACAGTTTCTGATTACATGAGTTTACAGGAAGATGAAAGTGGACAGCTAGTAATTCGAGCCAAAGAACCAGCAAAACCACCGCAAATTACTCAGGAAGAACTTAACCAAAGATTGGCAAATCTGCAAGAGAAATCTCCCCTTTTACAAATTCATCATCTCAAAGTTGGGTTTCCTGTGCGGGGAGTGTTTGGCGGCACAAAACGCTACAATATAGCAGTGAATTCTGTTTCTTTTGATGTTTATCCAGGCGAAACTTTGGGATTGGTAGGAGAATCTGGTTGTGGTAAAACCACTTTGGGTAGAAGTCTGCTCAGATTAATTGAACCCATGAGCGGTCAAATTACTTTTAAAGGACAAAATATCACTCACCTTAAAGGAGAATCGTTGCAAAAATTGCGGCGAGAAATGCAAATTGTTTTTCAAAATCCTTTTAGTTCCCTTGACCCCCGGATGAAAATTGGTGATGCAGTTATGGAACCATTGTTGATTCATGGTGTGGGTAAATCAAAACAACAGCGAAAAGAAAGAACTATACAACTTTTAGAACGGGTGGGATTGAGTGCGGATGATATGAAACGCTATCCCCATCAGTTTTCAGGTGGTCAACGTCAACGGATTTGTATTGCGCGGTCGTTGGCTTTAAATCCTCAGTTTATTATTTGTGATGAGTCGGTTTCGGCTTTGGATGTTTCGGTACAAGCACAAGTTTTGAATTTGTTAAAAGAATTGCAAAGGGATTTTAATTTGACGTATATTTTCATTTCCCATGATTTAAGTGTGGTCAAATTTATGAGTGATCGCATTTTGGTAATGAATCAAGGGAAAATAGTGGAAGAAGGGACATCAGAAAGCATTTATCTTCAACCCAAAGAAGAATATACGCAGAAATTAATCGCGGCTATTCCGACAGGGAATAAGTGACAGGTGTCAATTAATGGACGGGATCAGAATGCGGCTAAAAACATTCAAATGGTTGGGGCATCAACCATTGGGTTAGGTGATGTCAGACAGGCGTAACCCTGCAACTGCTGTTTGACCCCAGAATCTCCCCCCTTCTAAGGCGGGGAGTATGTCAATCTACTTTCATATTGAGAGTGTATTCTTTGAATCTCTCTAAATCTGCTTGAATTGTTGATTCAACAACTTTTCCTAGAAATAAATTATCCATCAGTTTACCCAGAAAACCAGGGATAGCGTAAGAAATAGTCATTTTTACAATACTCCCAGCATGACGATCATAAAAGCGAATTGCGCCCTGATTTGGCAAACCATCAACAGATTCCCATTGGATAATTTGGTTAGGAACAACTTTGAGAATTCTGGATTTCCACTTAAATTCTAAACCTCCTGTACTCAAATTCCACAGAGAAATATCTGGATCATCCGGCGAAATTTTCACTGAATGAATCCATTTCATCCACTTAGGCATTTGTTCTAAATCAGACCACAGACTCCATACTAATTCCATAGGAGCCTCTACTTCTACCTGTACGCTATGTTCTAACCATTCAGCCATTGGATTTTAGATTTTAGATTTTAGATTTTAGATTGGTAACTGGTGATTGGTGATTGGTGATTAAATCACTATTCCCTATTCCCTATTCCCTATTCCCTATTCCCTATTCCCTATTCCCTATTCCCTATTCCCTATTCCCTATTCCCTATTCCCTATTCCCTATTCCCTATTCCCTATTCCCTATTCCCTATTCCCTATTCCCTATTCCCTCTTTACTGTCACCTTTCATCTGTCACCTAATTATTCAAACTTTCCAGAATCACTTTAGCTGCAAGTCTTCCAGAAATAGTTGCACCTTCCATGCTGTCAATGTAGTCTTGCTGGGTATAACTACCAGCTAGGAAGAAGTTGGGTATAGGTGTTTTTTGGTCAGGACGGTAAGCGTCCATTCCTGGTGCTTCTCTATATAAGGATTGAGCTAGTTTAACTACACTGTACCAAGTCATGTTCAATTCTCTTGACGATGGGAAGAGTTCATGGACTTGTTTGAGGACGTGCTGTGCGATCACTTCATTACCTTCTTTAATAAAAGGATCTCCCGGTGTCAATACCAGTTGCAACAATGAACCCTCCCTAGGACGATAATAATCTGCTGGACTGGTTAAAGCTAAATCAGCAAAACAAGAAAAATCAGCATCGGCGGTATACAACAAATTATCTATCCCTTCGGCCTGATTTAACTGTTTCCGTTTTTCCTCATCTTCCAATTCCGTTACCCAACCATCAAACCGTAGCTGCACTGTAGCCACTGGGACAGCATCAAGTTTATAAATGTTGTCAAATTCTGACCATTTCCGCCATGCTTGCGGTAAAACGCGCTGAATTCCTGGCACATCACAAGCACAAACGTAAGCGTCAGCGGTAATTATTTCTTCTGTATCACCTTGGGCAACAACTATACCAGTAACGCGGGTTTCTGCCTCTGATTCAGCAAAGTGAATTTCCCGCACTTGACGACGGGTATATATTTTTGTGCCTCTGGCTTCAAGATATTCAATAATTAGCTTGTGTAAATATTCGTGAGGTGAACCTTCCAGCATTCGCAGAATAGAAGCTTCAGTTTTGACTGCAAAAAACTGGAAAATTGTCAACATACAACGGGCAGAAATATGATCGCAGTCGATAAAACCGAGAGCATAGGCAATAGGATTCCACATCCGTTTGATGCTGCCTTTACTGCCACCATGACGATAAAACCAGTCAGAAAAGCTAATTTTATCTAAATTGCGGATATTTTTCATTGCCCCGTCAAAGTCTATTAAACCCTGAACAATGGGGCTAGTTCCCAATGCGATCACATTTTGTAATTTATCCTGTAGGGAAAGTTGGGAAGTGGTGAAAAATGCTTTTAAGCCATTAAAAGGCGCACCAGTGATGAAACGAAAATCTAAAGCCCCAGTACGTGCACCTTTGTTGATAAAAGTATGGGAATGTTCCTTAAGACGTAAATTTTCACCTGCTCCCACCTTTTCCATCAACTCAAACAGATTGTAATAGCACCCAAAAAATACGTGCAACCCCATTTCAATGTGGTTGCCATCACCATCTACCCAACTACCGACTTTACCACCAACAAACGGACGAGATTCGAAAATTTGTACCTCACAACCCGCATCAGCTAAATCTACAGCAGTGGACAGCCCAGCCAGTCCCGCACCTACTATTGCAACACGCATTCCTTAGTTCCTTTATGGCTTACGCCACTCCGTGCTATCAGTTTCTTTACAGATTGTAACTGAGTTAATGTCGGAATTTGCGGCTGATTGAGGATGGGGAGGATGGGGAGGATGGGGAGGATGGGGAGGATGGGGAGGATGGGGAGGATGGGGAGGATGGGGAGGATGGGGAGGATGGGGAGGATGGGGAGGATGGGGAGGATGGGGGAGAAATTTTTCTAATGCCCTATGCCCTATGCCCTATGCCCTATGCCCTATGCCCTATGCCCTATGCCCTATGCCCTATGCCCTATGCCCTATGCCCTATGCCCTATGCCCTATGCCCTATGCCCTATGCCCAAAATCAGGATTTTTCGCACCCTAACCGTGAGTCCTCAGTTAAGTTATTTTCCTCTGTTGCCCCTAAACCCTAAACCCTATTCATTTCTTATCACCTGTCACTTATCACCTCTTCCGTGACGGGTAAACTTCTAATCAGTTCTCGAATCACATCAGTAGCGGGTCTACCTGTCTGGTGACAATATTTTTCTAGTTTTTCCGCTTCTTGCGTTGCTAGATTAACAGTTATACGTTTAACAGCCCATTTTTTATTTGTCATTATCATGCAATTTGCTGTATTTTAATAGGTTCAGACGAATCGGTCTACAAAATGGAAAAATGATAATATCAGAGTTAGCTTCCAGAAAATAGCAAGGTCATAAATAAATACAGTTCTTTGTAGAAAAATTATCTGTTGAAGTAGAATGTAGAAACAAAGGGGACAGGACTAGAAAAAGCTTTTTTCCTGTAATCAACTTACTAAAGTCAGTAGGCTGTATTACTTGTAATAGAATATAAGCAGCATCAAAATACCAATCTACTACTCTAAGTTACTAGAACCTAGATAATAACATTTTGGATTTTAAATTTTGGATTCTCTGATTAAGTCTCTCATTTACTTCAAGTAAATTTTCTTTACGTCCCTTCATCTGGATGTCTGTGCTTTACTCCTAATTATGGGTAATCATGTGAACGCAATATGCAGAATTCACTGCTCATCGCATTGAGGATTGTTTTTGTGGCAATCATTTTTTTGATTAACATCACTCTCTTTTAAAGAATTATGCAGCAAGAAACCCTCTAATGTAATTGTAGAAATCCACAGATAAATCTAATCTATTGATGTAGTGGATATATATTACTCTGTGGTAATTACATAGACTACAACACTACTATGATTAAGGTAGTTCACAACAAATCAGAGGAAAAATGTTTAATATTCTCCATGTTAATAACTAGCATGGGTGATTATTCAAATTCTAGTTGAGGCATAAGTTGGAGTGTACCAAGACCTAAATCTTGAGGAGAAAGCGATCGCGCTTCAAACAGAGCCATCATGTCTTTTAACTGTGGATTACCACGTGAAGCTCCCCTTAATCCCTTAGCAATAATCACACCGCAATAACCATTGGTATTTTTACATCGCTGAGTCCATTTTTTTCTGGCTTCCACATGGATGGGGTCATTATCTAAAAACTCCCCAAACAAGAAAAGTTCCCCATTTTCAGTTTGTAACAGCCCTAAATCGTATCGTTCACCATTCAAGGGATTTGCACCTGGATTAAAGCAAATGGCGTTCAATCCTCCAGCATCCTGAATATTTTCAATTACAGTTTTGGCTTTGGGACGGGAAGTTTGAATTAAAATCACGGGTAAACCATCACCAACTTCCGCAATTTCCTCTCCTGTGTGGTAATTCACTTCCTGATGTAGCGACTTCAACATTTCCCAAGAAATCACACCCACGCTGAGAAAAGAATCTTCAGGGATGAGGTCATCTCGCAAAGACCGAAACTCTGTAGTATCAAACTCGTCTTGCTCGGAGATATCAAAACCTGCCATTCCTTCCAACTCTGCTGCCAATTCCGGCATAGTGGAGACAGTCACAGATACTGATTTGGTGGCTTCATCTGCATTTGGGACAGAAATCCGATAACGACGATTGATGGAGGGGAAGTCTTCTTCATATAACTGATGACGGTAATCTCGGATAAAGCGAAGCAGGCTTTCCAAAGACACAAACATCACTAAAGCTTCATCTTCATACAAAACTGATCGCAGTCCTTCCAAGGGATGAATATTCCCAAAGGTGGGTTCAATTTCCGATAACGGTAATTCTGCTAAATCTTCATCTTCGTCTTCATCTTCGTCAACTTGCTCAAAGGTCAGAAATAAGCAGTCTTGCTTCAGAAAAGCCTCTTCTAACCCCTCACTTGATTCTTCATTATCCTGTAACACATCTGCACGGAAACGCTTAAGAGAGTCCTCAGAGCGATACAACAAAATCCCATACTCCATCCCCAGCATTCCCATTACTGAAGCATAGAGTGTCCCTACATCCCATGTATTAATTTCTATGGACAAAATTTGCTGTTCTTCCAGAAAATTCCAAGGTGCTGCTTCCCAGGTGGCAAAAGCCTTCTGGTGGAGGAGCTCTGCATACTGTGGAGGTAAATTGGGAATTTGGCTATCAATAATATCCGCAAAAGAATGGAACAGTTCATCAATTAAAGGTAGTTCTGATACATAGTCAATGGCAATATCCAAATCTTGCAATACCCCGCGCAGGTAAAATTGGATTTCCCTATCTCTGACTACAATTCTTTGTGGTCTAGCTGGTTTAGCCGGACTGTGAGGATGCTCCATTGCTCGCATTAAGGTGCGAACTATGGCTTCTGGACCGAGTTCTGGAGATACCATGTCCATAGCTCTAACAATACCTTGAGAGCCATCCACCCATAAAATACATTCCCCCTGGGAATCTTGGGAGTCTTTGGTTTGGGTCTGTGATGATGATAACGGTCGGCGATCGCCCTCCCATATAGAAGGAATTTGGGGTAATTTCTTCAAACGACGACTGGTAGAGCGATTAAAACTTGTCATAGAGTAAGTTAATCAAAAAAAATCTATTTTAGAAGTTAACTGTAGGGAATGGCTAAAATTCGGATCACACACATTTTCCCTGCTGTACGTTAAGAGTGGTTACTGCTCAGACTGCTTGTGGCTGAAACTGGAAATATACCCCATCTCTCAATACACCGAACCTCTCAATTCTAGAATAAAAATCCTTAGCTGCTGTTGATAAAGTGTTGAGAATTTAGGTCTATACCTAATCAATGCAGTTAGACCCGGATTTCTCACAAAAAGATAAAAAAAAGGGGTTAAAGACTGCGAAAATTTATATATAGCAAGCATTTCAGCAATTGTAAACCATGACCCCATCTTCAACAGATTGTATACCAAAACAGTTGAAATTTGAGCAACGAAAATGGCTGCCAGTGATAGTCAATTTCTAGGGTGGACAAGTAAGAACAGATGCAGGATTAAGCTTAATTGCTGAAATAGACAGAAAATTGCAAATCACATCACAGTTTGCACAATGTTTCCAAGATTACCGAAAGCCAAATCGGATTGACCATTCAATAGAGAGCTTAATTAAACAAAGAATATACGGGCTGGTCATGGGGTATGAAGACTTGAATGACCACGAAGAATTACGTCATGACCAGATGTTTGCTATAGGTTTAGGAAAAAGGATTAGAGTAGAGAATGAACCTGCAACATTGGCAGGAAAGAGTACATTAAATCCCCTGGAACATTGTCCTGAAGATGTGGAACAAGGAACAGACAGCGGGTACCATAAAATCGGGCATTCTCCATCAGCAATTGAAAGCTTATTTGTCAAAATATTTCTAGAATCTTACGCCAAAGAAACAACATAAATTGTTTTGGATTTAGATGTAACTGATGACTTAGTACACGGCTATCAGGAGCAAGTTTTCTTGAATACTTATGATGGGGGATACTGCTATGCTCCACTTTATGTTTTCTGTGGAAAACATCTATTAGCAGCCAAACTTCGCCCTTCAAACCTAGACCCAGCATTTGGGGCATTATCAGAAGTACAAAGAGTGATTAAACAAATAGGTCAACAGGAGATAGTGCTTATTCTAGAGACGATATCATGACATGGTATGAATCCAAAATGGGTGTGGATTATGTTTTTGGATTGGCGCAAAATAGTTGTTTAATTGGGATGACTAGAACGACTCAAAGTAGAGCATCCCTTGAGTTTGAGCAAAAACTACCAACAGTAGTTTCATTCTTAGAAACTATGTTTAAACCAGATGAAGAACTTGCAGAATTTGCTGGTGACTTGATTAATAACTCAATTTGCTATAAATCTTTAGACTATAAAGCTCGTGAATCTTGGAGCCGTAGTCGTCGTGTTGTTTTTAAAGTTGAATATGGAGTAAAAGGGACTAATGTTCGTTTTGTTGTAACTTCACTCTCTACTAATAAAGTACCTCCTAGTCAACTATATAGACAAAAATATTGTCATCAGCGAGGGGAGATGGAAAATCGTTTTAAAGAACAACAATTAGAACTTTCTAGTGATAGAATAAGCACCCATACATTTGCGGGAAATCAATTAGGTTTATGGTTCTCTTCTATAGCTTAGGTTTTGCTCAATGCCTTGGGTCAAAAATGTTTAGCTAAAACCGAATTACAAAATGCTACTGTTGGGACTATTCGTACCAAATTATTGAAGTTAGGAGCTTTAATTACTGTAAGTACACGTCCCATTTTAATTGCGATTACTAGTTCTTGCCCATACAGACATATCTTTACTAATGCTCATAGACGCTTAAGAATGCTTACTAATACTGCTTAATTTGAAGTTAAATTGCCTTTAACTTATTTCTAATTAATCAGACTTCGCCCTTGGGTTGATTCAAGTCTTGTTTTGTCATGCTTAATTTTATGAACAGAGCATTTTGATTTTACTACCAATAAAAAGATAGTGACTTTTTTAGCTTTATAAATGCGATTTTATATTTAATTTATCTCTGTGATTCAATTTTGATGGATGATGTATCAAAATTTAGTCTCACATCAGGTCATGTAAATTTATTTTTTACTGCTTGTGAGAAATCCGGGTTAGAATAGAACAAAATATTGAAAGAGCAGCCCCAAAGCTAATAACAGCATATACAGGGTATTGTTTAAAATAATTCAGGAGTGGAAACAGCACATGACACAAGCAACTCAAACTCAAGAACGCGGCATTTTGTTGAGTGAAGCAGCATTGGTCCAGGTAAAATCTCTCCAAGCCAGTCAAGGACAAGACTTATGTTTACGGGTGGGAGTTCGTCAAGGTGGTTGTTCTGGCATGTCTTACATGATGGATTTTGAGGACATTAGTAAGATAACCCCACAGGATGAAGTTTTTGATTATGATGGCTTCAAAATTCTGTGCGATCGCAAGAGCTTATTATATCTCTATGGACTGATGCTAGATTACAGCAATGCCATGATTGGTGGGGGTTTTCAATTCACTAACCCCAATGCTTCTCAAACCTGCGGTTGCGGCAAATCCTTCGGAGTGTAATATATCAATGGTGAGATGTCAGCGGAAAAAGGCAATAGGTAATAGGCAATAGGTGATAAATTACGTTTTCCCTACAGCCTACAGCCTATCCCCAATGACCAATTACCAATGACTAATGACTAATGACTAATGACTAATGACTACCACAATTGAAGAACTTTTTGATACAGGTTTAGAACGCTATAAAGCCGGAGAATCAGCAGAAAGCCTCATCCCTGTATTTAAAGAGGTGTGCGATCGCTCTCCCAAAGCCAGTTCAGCTTGGATTTGTCTAGCTTGGCTATATCTACTTGATAACAAAGCCCAGTTAGCTTACAAAGCCGCAAACAAAGCAATAAAATTAAACCCACAAGACCCACAAGCCAGAATTAATCTGGCCTTGGCCATGTTAGAAATCGGTCAGAAGGGTTTGCGCGAACATATTGATTTTGCACAACAGTTGATTTTTGTCAACAAAGAATGGGAAGAAGAAGTTAAAAAGAGCATTGAAGACGGATTAACCAGAAAACCCGATTGGCAAGGTTTGGCTAAAGTCAAAAAATGGCTGTTTGAAGAATAATTCGTAATAGTGCCTTCCAAGTGTCTTGAGGGATACGTAATTCATAATTCGTAATTACAAATTACGAATTATGATAACTAATCTTCTAAAATTCCCTTTCTTAATAGATTAAGATACCGAAAACAAATGGACATGAAAGATAAACTATTAAATTGGCTGAACTTAATTTTAGTAGCTGATGTTTTCCTGGTGACCTTAGGTTTTATTTGGTTTGCTGTAGCCGTTGCTGGTAATGCTTCAGGAATCAATTTAGGTTTAGATTTATGGCATAAACTATGGATACCTATATTTAACCCAGCTATTGGCATCCTTATGGGGGGGGCGCTTGTGAGTGGAATTACCAGTTGGGTTTCTAAGAAATTGATGAAAAACTAGTTATAGCAGATGAAAGGTGACAGGTGACATTTAAGAGGGAATAGGGAATTAGGGAATAGGGAATAGGAAATATGATTTAATTACCAATTACCAATTACCAATTACCAATTACCAATTACCAATTACCAATTACCAATTACCAATTACCAATTACCAATTACCAATTACCAATTACCAATTACCAATTACCAATTACCAATTACCAATTACCAATTACCAATTACCAATTACCAATCTAAAATCCTATCTAAAATCCTAAATTGAATTACAAATTAATTCAAGATTTCCGTTAATGCTGATTGTAAATTTGGATATTGATACTGAAAACCCGATGATTGAGTGCGTTGAGGGATAACTTTTTGACCCTCCAACACCATAATTGCCCCATCTCCCAACATCGCTTCTAAAGCAAAAGAAGGAACAGGCAACCAAGAAGGACGATTCATCACTTGTCCCATCGTTGTGCTTAAATCTGCCATACGCACAGGATTAGGGGCAGTAGCATTATATATGCCTTGCATATTAGGCTTGGTTAAAGCTTGCAGAATCAAATTAACAATATCATCTATGTGAATCCAAGAGAACCATTGCCGACCACTACCAATTGGACCACCTGCAAAAAGTTTGAAGGGAGTAATCATTTTACCCAAAGCGCCACCATGACCCAAAACAATACCAAAGCGCAAAATTACCCAGCGCACATTAGCATCTGTTACCTTTTGTGCTTGTGCCTCCCACTCTTGACAAACTTGGGCTAGAAAATCTTGACCTGAAGGGCTATTTTCATCAAAAGTAGCAGTTTCACTAGTTCCATAGTAGCCAATAGCTGAAGCGTTGACTAGCACAGTGGGTTTAGGGTTAGCCTTGGCTATAGCTTCCACAATTTTTTGTGTACCCAGTTTGCGGCTGTTGAGAATAGCTTGCTTGCGTTCTGGTGTCCAACGTTCCTCTGCAATGGGTTCTCCTGCCAAATTTACCACACCATCACAACCAGCAATCGTATCTTGCCAAGCACCAGATACACCTGGTGTATAGCCCATAATTTCTACATTTGGGAAAGCCTGAGAGGGAAAAACCTTGTGGGCAGAATTGGTATTCCGGCTTAACACTAATACTATATTCCCTTCATCTTGCAGCCGTTTTACCAAACGACTACCGACAAATCCTGTTGCTCCCGTGATTGCTACTTTCATTTTTAACTTAAGCTAAAGCACATTGCACAGTCTTAACTGTTAACTTAATTTAACAATTTTTTGGTCTGTACTGTCTTCCTGTTAAGTTAATTTCTCTTCTCTCACCTATTACCTGTGACCTGTCACCTGTATTTTGTTAACTCGCGTTTTCCCAGTCACTGAGTGATTCACGTTCTTGCTGTTTCGCTTTGCTTTTGCGGACCGGTACTTTAGGAGTACCAATATCAACAGGAGGAAAAGACTGTTTTGTCTTTTTAGCAGACTTGTTTTCTTGTGTGTTTGTCATGGTTCGATACCTTCTTGAAAAGCTCAGTTCTTGGAACATCAAATTTTGTCAGACATATTCTGGAAGAAAGATTTTATTTTTTTGAAGAAATTCATCAATTTCTAGAATGTGGAGAAATGGTGGGATTGGCTACAGAAAAACCCTGTCTTGTTAGTTGAACATTTCCTACCTCGACTTAAAACTTTATTTGCTGGTGCAGCTTGCTGCTTCTGGCTTCCAGAGTCCAATTTCCAATGCGTAATTGCCAAAATATCTTATTGTTTGATTGTGTCTTTGATTGTGCAGATAACTTTCTCCCGTTTAGCCACCACTCTATAGACTGATGAGAATTGCCAGCAACTTTAAATTTTAGTTTTTGCCGTCCTTCTGCACCGGGAGAAAGAAGAAATAAATCGCCCTTACGGGGAAATAGAATCCTTAACTCATCAGATGAAAAATTTGCTTGTGGCTGTTTTGCTAACCATTCATCATATATAGAAGATAAAGTTGCTTATGAAAATCAGCAGAATTTTCATAAGCAACTTTATCTTCTAAGGAGAAATATTCCTCACTACTCAACTACAATTACAATGAGGTGTAGGGTTTAACTCTGTATTAGCACAGATGGGTAACTGCACTAATCATTTTGGTGTTGAAAAATCTGCGGGTGGTTGATTTTCATGCAGATGTAACATGATGCGGTTCCATGAAGGTGGAGCCTCGGTAACACCAGATACTTGACGCATTAGTTCACCGTTGAAGTTACCCACCCAAGTAGCGACAGTATAATCTGTGGTAAAGCTGACAGTCCAAGTATCCCGATAATTTGAGGAAGTGCCAGTTTTAATAGCAACAGGGTAGGTTAAGTTTAATACTGAGTCTACACCAAAAGCAGTTGCACGGGCATAGCGATCACTCAACATATCAATAATTAATTGCCAGTTTATGGAGTTAGGGACTGGGGACTAGAGACTGGGGAATTATTTAATATAGTTAGTTGTTACCAATGGCGTACTTTTCCCCAACCTGGCCATAGTTAAATAAGCCCTTGGAAGTTCCCATAAACTCACCTCACCGCTACCTAAAGTTACGCCCAAACAGTAATATTCAGCACTTTGATTCAGATGTGTGAACTCCAATTCATGGAAGCGATTTAAAAAAGTTTGTACACCGACTTTTTCTAAAACCTTTACCGGAGGTAAGTAGGTGGGCGGAAAAATTTATAACTATGTCATAGGGAATGCAGCAAAGGGGAATCAAGCAATCCCGAGGGTTTCAAGTAATTTACATTTTGTTACATAGTTATGTTTATTTGTGTCTACCTACTTACATTTAAATAACTTGCTAAAGCAACTCTTACCCGTACAGGATGGAGAAAACTGTTAGTCTAATCTGTAGAGCTATATAATTTTGCCCCCGGAATCTCATAATGAGAAGGAATATCCGCCTAAATAGTATTAGGTTTAATTAAGCCTTTTTCCAAACCTAATTCATATACAAACGGCTTTAAAGTAGAACCAGGTTGACGCAAAGCTTGAACTCCATCATTTTTCCCTAATTTCACATTATTAAAATAATCAGGTGAACCGAAGTAAGCTAGAACCTCCCCAGAGTAGTTGTTAATTATCAAAGCAAGAGAAGCAATAACTTGTTGTACTTGTGCTTCCATAAATTCCTGTAAAGGGCGATTTATTTATGGTAGTTTGAATAAGAGATTGATCCCCCATTTTCCCCCCTTCCTAAGGGGGAAAAACTAAAATTTCCCTGAATGTTGATGAAAATATATTCCCAGAAATAGGAGGTTTAGAAATTCAATTAGCTAGTACCTTAATTAATTCACGGCATTAAAGCACCAGTAAACCAAGTTTTAGTAGATCATGATTTACCATTTTCTGAACCAGCAGCGAGTCAACTATTAATTACTGCAAATTCGCCAAATATCACCCAATAATATAATCAAACATTTGCAGAATTCTATCCTCAAAAACAAGCTAACCTAGCCAGAGAACAACTGAGAAAACTACAAATTGCTGATGGTGGTTTTAGAGGTTTACCAACTGGACATACAGCAACCTTGAATTTACCCCAAAGTTGGACTTGGATGAATTCACCGACAACAACCCAGTCCCAAGCATTACGGTTATTTATTGACCAAAAAACACCACCAGAAATCATTGATAAATTATTTCAAAGTCTGTTAAATTTACGTCGTCATGGTACGTGGACAAAAACTTATAACAATGCCCAAGGTTTAACAGCTTTAGCAGAATATAGTCAACTCCAACCCACACCACCTAATTTTGCCGCTACTGTCAAATTAGCAGGTAAACAGTTAAAGGGACTTAAACAAAAGTTAAGAGTAAAAAGGAGTAGAATGTGATTTCGGTATAGCTTTCATGTTAAAAGAAGCTGATGAAAGAAACCACTGGCGCAGCAATGGCACCATGGTTTGAAAGATGGTGTCATTTGAGATGTATTTACTCATAAAGGGGAAAGAAGAGAGTTTGGACATGATTTAGGGGGATAATTGGGTGAAAGTGAGAGAAAAAACCTATTTGAAATGGCAGAGAATGCCCTAGGGGTGACCTACCAACAATTACACCACTTTTTAAATGAAGCACCTTGGTCCAGTTCCCAAGTCAATGAGCGTCAGTTAGAGATTATGAACAAGTGTAGTCAGAGGAGAATCACCAGAGGATTTAGCTTAATAATTGATGATTCTGTCCATAGAAAAAGGGGGAATTTTAGGGATGGAGTAGGAAGAAAATATATTGGAGAAATTGGGAAAAGGGATAATGGAATAGTAGTAGTAACAACACATCTAATCTATATGATGGCAGTAAAAGCTTACCATTACATATAGAGTTAGATCACCACGGTGATTCTTTACCCAAAGGGAAACAAGACCCTCGATTTGAGAATAAACCTGAGTTAGGAATTAAATTAATACATCTGACCTTGAGCCGTGGTTATCAACCAGGAATAGTAATTATAGATCCTGGATATGCCCACAATAGGTCTTCCTTATTAAGGATAGAAAATCGGAATTGAAAGTATTTAGGAGGATTAGCTAAAAATCCCACAGTCCTTAGCAGTGACCAAGAGGATAGTCCACAAATAATTAGGTTAGATGAATTAGCACAAAGTTTACCCCAAGAGGCTTTTACAGAAGTTCAACTGGAGTTAGATAAACTCAAAACATTATGGGTAGTAACTAAAGAAGTAGAAATATCAGCCTTAACTAGAAAGCAGAATATTCCTATCCTCATCAACGGTTCTACTTTCTCTCAAGCCACTTATATTGAGTACTTTATTACCAATGTTTCTTCATCAATTGTCACACCCCAATGGATAGTTGATACATATTCTCAAACAAATTGGGTAGAAGTTGTTTACAGGGAAGCCAAGGGATGGTTAGGACTCAAAGAATATCAAGTTGGAGATAACAGCAGTTTACTACGCCATTTTATTTTGGTTTTTTGTCCCTACACTTTTATTCTTTGCCATCAGTGGACTGGAGGATTAAGACCAAGGTGGGCTAAGAAACCTTTGAATACTTTTACTGGAGCTTTAGAAGCGTTTAGAACAGCCATATCTTTTCTATTTATTGATTGCTTCAACTGGAATCCGGACGTGTTTCCTTCTTATCACGCCAGTTTGGGCTACATTTGGGCTTTATTTTTGTTTACATCCCGTTAGGAGAAACCAGATTTAATGGTTATAAAAATCCTAGCTTACAGGCAGGTAAGTATCCCAATGGATAAATTACCCCGTGTTCGTCATGATTTGCTGTTGTAAAAGTCTGGAAAAGGTAACTTACATTATTTAGCTGCTTACCGTTATCGCCTACAGGGAAATCAACCGAGAAGATTTAACGGTTTATGAGTAACTTAAGAAATTAGCAAAGTTAATACAGAGAAAATTCTGCACAAAATCGGAATGTACGCTATTGATAAATCTTTGACTTTAGCACCAGGAGAAGTGTATGATATTGGTTTCGAAATAATCACAGATCATCCAGTAGATCATCTAGTCATAAAGGACCCATTACCAGAAGCCTTAGAAGCAGTAGATGGAAGTTTTCAAACTGCGACACCAGCATTACAAGCAAAAGCCGATAATTGGTAATTAGGATATAAAACCATATATAAAGATAGGATTATTTCCTATGCAGATCATTTCCAAGCAGGAATCTATCGTTTCCATTATTTAGTCCGTTCTGTCACTCCTGGAGCATTACTTTGGCCTGGTGCAGAAGTACATTTACAATATGCACCAGAAGAGTTTGGACGCACTGCAGATTCTACTTTGATTTTAGAAGCAAAAAATTAATGCTATGATCCTTATTAATCTGCATGCATCTGCGTTTATCTGCGTTCAAAAACATAAAATTTTTTTTAGAATGCCAAAACTCTTTTACAGCAGTTTTCATGTATTTGCATCACAATTCATAGACCTAACCCCCAACCCCTTCCCTACAAGGGAAGGGGAGAAAATCAAAGCCTCTCCAAAAAATAAAAGTTATTCCTTTCCCCTCTCCTTGTAAGAGAGGGCTCTAGTTATAGTTCATTATTACTATCTTCCCAAAAATGTACTGATAAAGAAAAATTAATAATGCACAAAAATCACAATACAAAATTATTATTTCCACAACACAACAGGGAAAATAGGCTATTTCTGTATTAACCAAAGTGTTCCTTAAAACACTGCATTAACCGATACAGTAAAATACTACAAATTCTTTTATAAAAAATCAGCAGATGCGTGTTAAGGTTTTATTTCTGTTGTCTTCCCCCATCTATTTTTGAGTGCTTCTGCCCATGCTTGTGGATTATTTACACCCCCAACACCTTGAAGAACTTGTTGAAGATAGTAGTATAGATTCATACTTAGCACGATTAAATTTTAGATCGCTGCAAGGTGTGAATGCATATCAGTATCTACTCATATCCGAACAACTCCCACGCACCAATACTGGCATGATCAAAAGTTCATGGTTGCAACGTTACAGCCATATTACAGCAGGTGGTTGGTGGTGTTCTGGAAGAGACCCCCTGAATAATTGGCAGAAAATGGAATGGGGATGTTTTAAACCAACCCAACCGCGACAAAACAAAGATGGTAAGTCTATTAAATATGAACATCCCCCAAGCACAGCAACAAGGGTATTTTGTCTGCGTGTAACTTTGCAAATTTGGCAGCAAGTTTCCCAACGGTATAATATTCCCATGCCTGAAAATATCATCATTACTGAAGATGGTGAAGCAGAAGGTTTTTGGCAATGGATAATGGAATGTAATATCTCAATAATTATTTGTGAAGGTGTGAAAAAGGCTGCCGCTTTGTTAACACAAGGTTATCCAGCTATTGCCATTCCGGGAATTACTAGCGGTTATCGAGTTGTAAAAGATGAATTTGGTAAAGTCACCCGTCGTCAACTCATTCCTGATTTAGAAGTTTTTGCTACAAGACAACGAAGTTTTTATATATGTTTTGATTTTGAAAACCAAGCCAAAAAGATGGCTGCTGTTAACAATGCAATTTCTCAACTTGGTTGTTTATTTCAACAACAAGATTGTCCTGTTAAAGTTGTGGAGTTACCGGGAATAGAAAAAGGTGTTGATGAGTTTATTGTTGCTAAAGGTGCAGCTAATTTTGAAATAATTTATCGTCAAAGTGTATATTTAGAAATTTACCTTGCTCAAACTAAACCTCACGGGGAATTAACAATTACTCCTGCACTCACTTTTAACCAGCCTTATTTAGAAAAAATCCCCTTTCCTACTTCTGGCTTGGTAGGAGTGAAATCCCCTAAAGGTACAGGAAAAACCACTGGACTGCAAGCAGTTGTCAATCAAGCTAAAAGTCGTAATCAACCAGTTTTATTAATTACTCATCGCATTCTTTTAGGAAGATTTTTATGTGAGAAGATTGCCATTCAATGGGGAATTAGCCATCAAGCATGGAGTATTGAAGAAGACCCGACATTACCAATTAGTAGTTATCAATTACCAATTACTAAATCCTTCGGTTTATGCATTGATTCTATTTGGAAACTGAATCCAGAAGATTGGCATGGAGGCATAGTTATATTAGATGAAGTAGAACAATCTTTATGGCATTTACTTAATAGTAATACTTGTAAACAGAAGCGGATTAAGATTCTTAGGATTTTTCAGCAATTGATTGCTACTGTTCTCACAACTGGGGGTCTAATAATTGCCCAGGATGCAGATTTAACAGATATTTCTTTAGAATATTTACAAGGTTTAGCAGAGACTAAAATTACGCCTTGGGTGGTTCTTAACCAATGGAAACCACAGCAGGGTTGGGATGTAACTTTCTATGATTCCCCTAACCCAACACCTTTAATTCATCAGTTAGAATTAGATTTAATTGCTGGACGTAAATGTTATGTAACTACTGATAGTCGCACTGGAAGTTATAGTTGTGAAACTATTGAACATTACCTCAAAGAAAGATTACTTAAATTAAGAAAGGAATTTCCTAATACTTTGGTTGTTAGTAGCCATACTACTAATACACCTGGTCATGCTGCGGTTGATTTCATCACGGCTATTAATCAGAAAATTACAGATTATAATACTGTATTTGTTACTCCTAGTTTGGGGACAGGAATTAGTATTGATGTCCAACATTTCGACCGCGTTTATGGAATTTTTCAAGGAGTAATTACTGACTCAGAAGCCCGTCAAGCATTAGCACGAGTTCGGGATGATATACCCCGTGTTGTTTGGTGTGCCAAACGTGGTATTGGTTTAATTGGTAGTGGTAGTACAAATTATCAGTTGTTATCTCATTGGTATCAAGAAAATCAAAAAGAAAATTTAGCTTTGCTGAGTCCTTTACACAAAATAGATGTAGATCTACCTATGGTATATGACCCTGTGCATTTACGAACTTGGGCTAAATTATCAGCTAGGGTAAATGCTTCTATTCGTCTCTATCGGCAATCATTGCAAGATGGTTTAATTGCTGATGGACATCAAGTTATGATGCGGAGTAATACAGTCCAAAATAATATTATTCGGGATTTACGCTTGGCTTTCTTTGCTACTGATGCTAGTGATTTAGAAACTAGAAAGAGGTTAATTGTCGAAATTGTCAAAGTCCAGAAAGATTGGGTGAAAAGTCGTCAAAAAGCTAAAGATATTAAGCGCAAAATCCAGGAAATTAAACAACACAATCAATTATTAGCTGCAAAGGCTGTAGCTAATGCTAGTGATATTGATTATTGTGAATATAATCAATTATTAAATAAACATTCTCTTAGTGATAAGGAACGTAACCAAATAAATAAATATTTGCTCAGAGATATGTATGGGATTGAAGTAACTCCTATGCTAACATTGCGCGATGATAAGGGTTATTATGGACAATTATTAACTCACTATTATCTGACCCATGAAAGTGAATATTTCCATGTCAGAGATCAACAAGAGTGGCATAAACAATTATATTGGGGTGAAGGAAAGGTCTTTTTACCAGATTTGAGAACGTATACTCTCAAAGTTGAAGCTATGCGAGCATTAGGTATGTTGGAATTCTTGGAAAATGGTAGAGTATTTAAGGAAAATGATGCTGATTTGATTTGGTTGAAGAATGTGGCTGTGCAAAGTAATAAACATATTAAACGAGCGTTGGGTATTGATGTGGTACATGGGAAGGAAGTAGTTTCTGGAATTAAAATCCTGGGCAGACTCCTAAATTTACTAGGTTTGAAGTTACATCACGTAAATGATATTTATCAAATTGATTCGCAAACATTAAATGATGGGAGAGGAAATATATTTAGTGTTTGGCAACAACGTGATGAGTTGCGGTTGTACCATTTGTATGGTGATAATACTACAATTTTTGATGATTCTTTAAATTCCCAGTCAATGGCACTGCAAGTAATGTAATATTTATGTTGGTAGCAAGGTTAGAAAAATAAAGATGCTATGAATGGTGAGCAGTTGATAAAACAGGGAGTGCAGAAAAATTTATATGGAGATTATGAAGGGGCGATCACAGTCTTTAATGAAGCTATACAGCTGAATTGTAACTTGGCTGAAGCTTATTATCACCGTGGTTACTCCTGCTTGGAATTGGCAGAATTTAACCAAGCGATCGCAGACTATCAACAAGTCACAAAAATACTCAAAAATTCTGCTAAATTAGCTGGAAATATCAATTTTTATCTTGCTAAAGCATTCCATAACCGTGGTTTAGCTGCTTTTCAATGCGGAGATGATCAATCCGCTGTTACAGATATTAACGAAGCCTTAAAATTCTATCCTGAATTTATCGCTGCCTATAGTAATCGTGGTAATATTCTGCACATTCTTGGCAAATATACAGAAGCAATTTCTGATTACAACCAAGCAATACAACTAAATCCTCATCTGGCAGCAGCTTATCATAATCGAGGTAATAGTCGCTATGCTCTCCAAGACTATCAAGGTGCGATCGCAGATTATAATCAGGCATTAGAAATTAATCCTAACTTTGGTGAAGCTTACTATAATCGTGGTTTAGTAATGTCTCATCTCCAAGATTATCAAGGTGCGATCGCAGATTTTAACCAAGCAATCCAACAGGATCCTGAAGACATTCAAGCATACCTCGAAAGAGGTTTGATTTACAGAACATTACAAGACTATGAAAATGCCATTCAAGACTATAATCAAGTATTACAAATAAATCCCACCTTGCCCACAGTTTACGGCTTACGGGCTAATGCACGTCGTCACCAGAAAAATCATCAAGGTGCAATTGCAGATATCAATAAATTATTACAACTAAATCCTCATTTAGTAGAAGGATATTGCGATCGCGCAGTCTCTCGTCGTTTTTTAGGAGACTATAACGGTGCGCTCGCAGACTATAACCGAGCATTACAAATAAATCCCAACCTAGCAGCCGCTTACTATGCTAGAGGCGAGATTTACCAACATTTCAGAGACATTCCAGCAGCCATTGACGATTTCCAAAAATCTGCTAATCTCTTTGATCAAGAAGGCAATAAATTATACTATCAAGAAATTATCAATTTAATTGCCAAAATTCGGAAATAGGGTGTGTAAGTGCAGAGGTAAAGGTAAGAATTCAGGAGTCAGGAATCAGGAGTTAAAAAGGTTGTAGAATATAGGGCAATACGGTTCAAAGCATTGTCCGCTGATTCCGGAAACTCATCATTTAATTAACAGCGGTGCGAACGAAATCCGTCATCAACCAGAAAAAGCCTTAGTTGCTTAATAATTAGAAGTGGAAATAGATGGCTGCGCCATGTGTAGCCATCTTTGTTAAAATTAATTTCTATTCAATCAATTTTCATCCCTACCATGAACCTGAGCCGGAGGACTAGTAGCCTCAATTGCTGTAAATGTTTCCAGGATTTTATAAGAATGCCTAGCACCCTTTGGTACTACCCAAGAATTTCCCTTTTCTAGCAAAATTTTTTGCCCTTCAATGTCCAACTCTGCGCGGCCATTAATTACAAAACCAACAGTTTCATATTCTCTTTGTGTTGGCTGCTTATCTTCCTCTGGTGGTTCATTCTCCCATAATCGCATCGCCACATTTTTACCAGATGCAAGATACTTTTGACCCAGTTTACCAGTTGGTGAATAACTAGAATCAACCTTTTTAACACTCGTGTCACTCATAATATTTTCACCCCCAATCATCATCAAATAGCTAGTACCGCCGTGAATTCAAAATGCTTCTTTTAGAAGAGCTACCCTAACAAAATAGTGCTTCCAGCAGGCTACGCCAACAAAATTCAAAATCAATACGGCGTGAGCTTTCCAGAGATTTGGAATGGTTGGTTTATTTACGCCGTACTGTGCTAGAAATATCAACTCTAAATTACTTAGGGCGCAGGGAAACAGGGGAGAGCAGACACAATACTGTTCGGTTAAGCTTTCAAAATCGTTAAGATGCCCGGGGGGATCTTAACCGACAAGTACTAAGGGGAGACCTTATTATCTCTTACCTATTGCCTATTCCCCTAACTATCTATTATTTCTAACTGGACTTTCCGGGATATTGTCTTGGTAATACCCACGGTTAGTACCAGTAATTGGCTTGACCGTTTTTTCAATGTTCGTTTGTACATCCTGTAAAAACTCTTTTGTTGAATCAGGAATTGGTTCATCAAGATTGGGTTTTTCTCTCACATTTTCAGTAGTTTCTTTAAGCCTTTCCTGAGCATTTTCTAGCTGCTGGTTATTTGTAACTCTTTCCGTATCAGGAGTACCTTTGTAATAAATACCTTCTGGAGTCTTGACTGTATCAGCTTGTGCCAGTGGCATAGATTGACCATAGTTCACAGATTGGATGCCAAATAAAGTCAAAACTAACAGACAAATAATCACTATCTGACGTAAAATATTCTTCATAAACAACCTCAAATGTATTATACAAAAGCAATCAGCAGTAAGAGGATATTTTAAAAATAGAGGACACCTATTATTGTCATTCGCTATCGCTACATACCCTGGAGGAGCCAGGCTACAGTATAACATTTTAGACTTTTAAAACATCCTCTACTCCCTTCCCAGTATAAAATTAGGGGTGTGGGATTCAACCTTACGCAGAAGCATTATCCCTCTACCCTATTACTATGACCTTATTCTTTTAGTGGGAAGGGAGTAAAAACTGCTTGTTTAAACTTGAGTTACAGCCGCCCTAGAAGTTGGTTTAGGAGGCCTCACACCAGCAGCAATCCGCCCTCGATAAAGCTCAATCAATCGCTGTTCATATTTACCCAAATCGTTGTGAATTTGTTTAAAAATTGCCGTTGCTACTGGGTCAGTAAGCATTGCAGACAAGTTGGTAATATCACCAATTGCTGTTTGTATATCACCCAATGCACAACGAATTTGATAGATACTCTCACTACCCGTTAAAGCTGTTTTAAGCTTAGCATATTGATTAGCAATATTTGCAGTCAAAGACGGTTTTTCATGGAAACGATGAAGATAACTTTCCAGCTTTTTAATGTGCTGATTTTTATTAGTTATCATCTCTTGAAACAGATTTTTCACTTCCTCATCTGATTCTTTCTCTAAATATTTTTCTAAAGCTTCTAACGAATAACGCTCACCACCTAAAGCAGTATTCAAACCTTTAACAATTTCGTTTTTTGTTGAACCACCCCAAGCATCAGCTAATTTCCACCATTCAGCACCAGTATCTTTTTCATTAGGTAAAACAGCATCTTTACCACCATAACCTAAACGATTTAACAGTACCGTTGTAAAAATTGCCAAGTCTCCAGGTTCACGAGATGTAATCAAATTACCATCCACAACTACTGGTTCATCTAGATAATTGGCACCAGCATTAGTTATGTCTTTGCAAATAGCAGCAAATCCTGTTACTTGTTTACCTTTCAGTAAATCACCTTCAATTAAAACCTGTGGACCGTGGCATACTGCGGCTATTAATTTACCTTGCTTCATAGCCTCCATTACAAACCAAACTGTATTACAATTGCGGCGCATTTTATCAGGAGCCATACCACCAGGAATTACCACTGCTGCAAATTCATCAGCCACAACTTCTGTTGTCGTTGCATCAGCTTGGATGCTGAGTTTGCCTCGTTTACCTTTATATTTTTCATTCATCCGTGAACCAAGCACTATTACCTCTATTCCTGCTTGTTTCAAACCATTAAAAGGAACAATAAATTCTACGTCTTCTACTCCTTGTTCAATCAGGATAGCAACTTTTTGATCTCCAATAATATGATTATTATTTCTCATGACTTTTCTTCCTATGGTTGATTTTGGACTTCAATATACGAGATATTTGATTAAGCAATATTCAAGGATTAAACAAGCATTTAACTTGTCGTTTATCCGACAAATAATTCTTCATAATCATGTGAAAAATAAGCATGGAATTTTTTAAATTCCTCAGGATTAACCGCATTCTGTAAGACTGCAAACACAGCCCGGACGTGCATTGCTGCTGTCGTAGGTTCTATGTTTTCTTTATGACTAGCACGTTCAATAAATTCTTGCAGATGGAAAGATTGACTAGCTTCAATTTCTCTTCCTTGCAAACATTCACTTAATTCTGGAGGTATTTGTGCTGCTAATTCTCTTGCTTGATGTTTAGGTATAAGTTCTTTCAGAGTTTCTAATGTTGCACGAGTAGCCATTTCTGCTTCTTCACGGGAATTTGATTGAGTTAGACTTTGTACATGGGTAATAAACTCTGTATATTCCATTTTAGTTACCTCCTTTATTTTAATTCTAAATGAATAGTCATTATTAAGGATTAATTAGATTAGATAACTCCAGCACTTAGGCAACTAACTGGCATAATATTAGTATGGTGCGTCAGACCTATAAATTGGTCAATATCAACACATTTCCGACATCTGACGCACCCTAGAAGAGAATTGATTGTGACACTTGCATAATTCCTAAACTCTCCAAAATATCTAAAATAACTAATTGCTAAATACATAAAACAAACAGATTTTATTCTAAGGTCATATCTATTCTAGATAATAATATTATCTTCTATTATTTATTTATTTTCTATTGATTTATTATTAAATTAATAAGTCGGCTGTGTTACGGCTATGTGAAGATTCTGGAATTTGAGGACGTAAAAATCAGCTATGAAGCACCCTAGAATTTAAAATTTACTTTTATGAAGATAAACCATCTTTAAAAATTATTTTTATGAATTATTATCAACTAGCCTAACCTTTAATAATTGACAATAGTTCTATCTCTGGAGATAGATTATTTATAACTTAGGTTATAAATTGCTAGTTAGACAAATCTTAATTAGTCAAGCGTTGTAATCAAACAAAATGCTGAAAGTAGCTATTCTCATGAATAAAAAACAAGAGCAACATGAAAGTAAATCTGATGATTTACCAGAGAAAATTACTGAATCATACGGTACGTGTGTAAAACATTTACCCGGTTATAATGTTGGTGAAAGTTCCCGACAAGAATATACAGAAAGAAGTCCTGAATTTCCTGCTGAATTCACCATTACTGATGATGAACTTGATACTTATTGGCAAGAAACTGTAGGAGATGAAGCTGTTGGTGGTACTGTTGCTACTCCTGAAAAAAATGTAACTGAGGAATTCGCGAAAGCAGTCGGTTTAGAAATGAATGATGATGCCTTTTTTTGCACCGACGAAATTTTAGAACATCGTGATGAGGCTCGTTGGGAACTAGATCCAACGTCCGCTGAAGATTATCAAGAAAGACGGGAATAATATAGCAGTTTTCAGTTAAATAAGAACAGATAGTGATCTTGACATTTAGATAGATGCAAAAAACCTTCAAACCTATTCTCTATTCTCTCCTATATCAATTTTGGATTGGATAGGGAATAAATTTATTTATCTGAAGTTACCCATAGTTCTTTTTGGGTAAAATGTAAGCCCCCGGATTTATCGGTGGGGTAACTCCAAAATTGGATAACTCCTCCACATTGCTCAACATTATCTATGCTTTATAATTACCTCTTTAAGCAATTATACATGCTAATATATTGGCAATCACTCCGCCCAATTTAAGTTCTGTTCTTAGTTTAATTCTTCTTGTTAAAGAAAATATCTATCTTCAGTAGTGTTTTAAATACGTATGTTTTTGTATAAATGAGTAATATGATCCATTAATTATGCCTGATTGGAGCAGTAATGACATTTACACAAACAAGTGATCCCGTTATTCGTGAACATATCCAATTTTGGCGTACATTGGATGTGGAACAACAACTAGGTTTATTTTGGTTTATTTATCAAGAAATGGGTGATTCAATTACACCAGCAGCCCCTTATGCCAGCACTATTTCTTCAGAAATTGCTGAAGCTTTATTTCATCAAGTTGAACAATTATCACCAGAAGAACAGCTACAAATTCAACGTGATTTAATCAATCAGTCAGATAACTTAATTTCTCGTGAATATGCTTCTTTGAATGATACCACTAAGTTGTTATTTTGGTATTTACTAGCGCAAGGAATAGACAGTCAGACGATTATTTCTATTCCTGGTAATTTCCAACTTTCCTTAGCAGCAGAGAATCTGTTCAACAGAATTAAAGAATTATCTTTTGAGCAGCAAATTACTCTTTTCCGCGATTATGTTTCCCCAATGGGTACTGAAACAAAAACTGGTGCTGACATTTAAGTTTAATAGTGTCTATATAAAGTAGGATTTACGTAAGTGTCATACTCAAGTTTTTTGTAGGGTGCCTCAGATGTCGAAAATCTGTTGATATTAACCAATATATAGGTCTGACACTGCTAATATGCCAATTGGGTAAGTCCTGTAAAGAAACACAGAAAAACACAGAGTAAACACTATGCTTATTACTCTGTGTTTTTTATTTTAGTGCCTGAATCTACTGCACCCTTAAATCCTAATGCCCTTTGCTTATTATTTGTTAATATAAATTTATTTATATTTGCCTTCATCTGTCTTTTGGCTGGTTTGAATATATTAAATTTAAACTACTGCTTTGCCTTTTTATACCTTGCTAGATATTGCTACATCTCCAACTTAAAAAACGTTGAAACCTAAAAATATTGGAAGTTTTTAGGTTTCAACTTTGGAGTTCTTAATCTATTTTTTTATAAGTGGTTAACTTTCCAATTTGCTAAATCTGCCAAAGCGCGATCGCGATAACGTCCATATTTTTCCGGTTTACTCTTGATTTTCACTCCCAAATCTGGCAAAATGCCGAAATTAGGAGCCATCGGTTGAAAATGCTTAGGTGAAGCGGATCTGATAAACTCAAACAAAGCCCCCATCATCGTTGTTACAGGCAGAATTAGAGGTTCTTTACCCAAAGCTAACCGCGCTGCATTTGTTCCCGCTAACCAACCACCCGCAGATGCAGCAGTATAACCTTCTGTTCCTATTAATTGTCCCGCAGCTAATAAAGTTGGACGTTCTTTAAATTGCAAACTTGCAGACATTAACTGTGGTGCATTTAAAAAGGTATTGCGGTGCATGACTCCTAATCTGACAAATTCGGCTTTTTCCAAACCAGGAATCATTTGGAATACGCGCTTTTGTTCACCCCACCGCAGATTAGTTTGGAATCCTACCATATTCCAAAGTTGATGGGCTTTATCTTCTTGTCTTAATTGAATTACCGCATAAGGACTTTCTCCTGTGCGACTATCCGATAAACCCACCGGTTTGAGAGGTCCATAACGCATGGTGTCTTCCCCCCGTCGTGCCATTTCTTCAATCGGTAAACAAGCTTCAAAAAATTTTGCTGTTTCCTTTTCAAAGTCTTTTAATTCTGTTTGTTCGGCTTTACGTAATTCCTCCCAAAAATGTAAATACTGCTCTTTATTCATGGGACAATTAAGATAAGCTCCTTCACCTTTGTCATAACGGGAAGCCATAAATGCAACATCTTTATTAATAGAATCTCCAACAATAATAGGACTGGCAGCATCAAAGAAATTGAGATATTCCATCCCGGTAAATCGTTGTAAATCTGCGGATAAATCGGGACTGGTTAAAGGACCACTTGCCAAAGCTACAATACCTTCGGGAATTGCTGTCACTTCTCCCCGTCGGAAATCAATTAAAGGATGATTTGCTAACGTTTGGGTTAAATCTTCCCCAAATTGTGCTCTGTCTACTGCTAATGCACCACCAGCGGGGACTGCGTGTTCGTCAGCTTTAGCAATAACAATAGAACCGAGTTGACGTAATTCTTCGTGTAATAATCCTGCCGCGCGATCGCTCGCCATGGACCCGAAAGAGTTACTACATACCAATTCTGCCAAATTTTCGGTATGATGGGCAGGGCTGAAGCGTTTAGGACGCATCTCGTGGAGAATTACAGGAATGCCAGCTTGGGCAATTTGCCACGCCGCTTCTGTTCCCGCTAGTCCACCGCCAATTACTTGTATCGGTTGTTGTGTCATAGTTATTTTTTCATTATACTATCAATCATTAGGACGATGCCGACCACTGATTACCCAGTGTTTAGGAGCAACTATAATCAGTGGGTTATTCATGCGTAGCCTAATTATTGTAGCGCGAGCTACAGCAGTTATACCTTCCACCCCTGTACCGTCAGCACTCCACACAAAAAAAATGGTCAGCCCATTTCTTTTGACGAGGGTTTAAAAGTGGTGAAAATACACCACTTAAAGGATCTATAGACTCAGTTAAGTTACTCTTAAATTCATTACAAGAACGACAAGCTAAACAAATTATAAGCTTATATATTTTCTTCCCAATCCTCAATTTTTAAATTTTCAATTCTGTCAAACTCTCTAGTATTATGAGTGACTAAAATAAGATTATTGGCTAATGCAATAGCAGCTACTTGAAAATCATAAGCACCAATAGGAGTCCGTAGTTTGGATAATTCAGCACGAATTCCACCCACCAGGAGTTCTAGCTTATTTTCCATCAAAAGGTAAGCTGATATATTGGGAGAAAAATAACTCATATAATTCTAAATCTTATTCTTTTTTAAGAAGAGGACAATCTCCATAGTATAGTCCTGCTTTGATAACATAACACAAACAAATATTTTGACGTGGAGTAGTTTAGAATTTATTAATTACATTTTCACTACGTCCTGTTAAATATTGAAGACAGGAGAGACGTCCGAAAATTTAGAAAGGAGTATGTGTCTGGCTTTCCACAGTGTTAAGATTAGGAAAGAGCCAAGGAAAGAATCAGGGTTGGGAATAGGTACGGATAGTTCCTATCCATGAAGATGTTGATGACAAATTCATAACTGACCTCATATTCATAACATTTATGAAATGGGCAAAACTAATGAACCAATTCCTAATGTGACTAAACCACAAATAGTAAGAATTACTTGTGAGTAAATTCAGGAATTCAGGGGAAATCTTTTTTGAGGTACCCGGAATATTACAAGTCTAATGACCTGTTCAACAAAAATACCCTTGGTGGAAAACTCTTTGTTTCCTGCCTTTTGTTCTGAGTCGCCATGGCATAATCACTATCATGTTTTTCTACCTGTTTAAGGAGACTAGGAGGGAAAATATTTCGTAATATCTCTAGCCAGTCATGAAATGTGTCCTTTGCTTCCGTTTTCCATATACCGAAATACAAACCTAAAACCTCAAATATTGGCATTTTCCTCCAATAGAACAAGGATAGACATACCTGTTGTTCTATCTCTAGTTTCCCTTTCCTCCCTTCTCCTTTCTGATTTATACCTATCTTTTTACTTTCTATGTCACCTTGAAGTTTTTTATGCTGCATTTCACCTTGGGCTAACAAGTCTTGAAACTGATGGTTAGTTATTCCCTGTATTTGTTTTGTACAATGTGGATATTCTTGAATATAGTTAATTTAGTGGATTTTTCCTTTTGGTACACCCTCAAAATTCCCTTTTACCATTTTTCTGACACCAAGTTAATTTTCCTGAGAGGTCTAGGTATTAGTATCTAACAAATAGATCATTCGTCAATATCCCAAACTCTTTGATCACAATCAAATAAATTTTCTCTTACTAAAACTTCATCTTCCCATTTTCCACACCAGCAGAAAGCACTTCAATTAGTAATTCTGGCGCACCTGTTAAATGTCCATCATCATCTAACAAAGTTGCTAAACTTTCATTACTTGCCCAAACTACATCAGGAATAACATTATCAGCATCAGTAAAAATAATACCGGGAGCAGTAGCAGCTTCTCCTCAACCAGGTTCTCTAGACTAAGGTGTGAGTTCTGTACAAATATTGTTAGAGGCTTTTTGATGTTTCCAATGCGGTGCTATTATCACAAATAATTCTCCATTAATTATTTCATAACGGTTGCTATTATCTGGCAACCGTTCAAGGTCGGAACTTGTCCAGCCTACTCCTTCATATATCTGGGTCATACGGACTCCTGTAATGGTGATAAATAATTATATTCTAGAATTTGTAGCAATCTTGTTGTTATAGGAAGTGGAAAAATTGTAGATATTAGAAATCGCTTTTTCAGGGGCAGGTAAAATAGCTACCCTACAAATTAAATTTCTAAGCGCAGAGAGCTAAAATTTGCTCAAGAATTTGACGATTAACATATCTGTTTTCTCCCAATGCTGTCATCCTCCTGCTTTTCTAAATTCTTGATTACTGCGGGAATGGTTTCTAGTCCAACACTATAGTCAAATAAACGAGTGCGGACACCGAATTTTTAGTAGTTACATTCCAAGTGGTTAGTCCAGAAGTTAGTATGATTCCAGTAATTAAATTTGGTGCTAATTTAACTCATTGAATAACCACTGGTGATAAAGCACCTTGCGCTACTAAAATTGAAGGTTTTTTAACTACTGTTTGTAAAAAGTATTGTAACTGTTCTGCCCAATAAATTGGATGATAAGCTTTCCGGGGTGTATCACTTTCACCACATCTCAATAAATCGGGATTGTAAATCATACTTCTATGATTGGGATTATACCATTCGCGGCAAAATCGCTGCTAAAATTAACGTGACAATCCTACCCCAATGGGATGGATTAAGAGTAAAGGAATTCCTTCCGGATCAGAATTTATCGGTTGATGTACTTCATAAGCACAGGGATAATTTTGCCAAGTATAAAATTGGGTGGGTGATGCTGTTAAAATAGAGGAATTATCTAAAATCGGTGATCGCATAAGCCTAAATTTCCATGGCTGCTAAAAAATGATGTGGGGATGGATAAACTCGTATCCTGCGTCTTTTAGCTTTTGATTAGACACCCACGTATTATAGGGGCGGTTACTCTTGTTTGTTACATCCCAAATCACATTAGGTAAATTATTTTTTGTCAGTACATTATCAATTAATTCTCGACTGGTGAGATGGGAATCATCAACTAGGTTATAAATCCCTTGTAAGCGGTGATAGCGAGCAAATTCTATAACTCCAACAATATCTTCTAAATGCACCCAATTTGAGATATCCTCCCCTTTACCAGGACAGGTTGTACCAGCTATTCGTCCAAATATTTTTACCAATTCTCTACCGGGTCCATAAATTCCCCCTAATCGCAAAATACAAACTCTGAGGGTTTCATTTTCTGCTGAGAGCAATACATCTTCTGTTTTTCGGAGAATCTGAGCATTTAGATTAGGTGGTGCAGTTGGTGTTTCTTCATCGACCCATACACCATTTCTATCTCCATACACTGAATAGCTCCCTGTGTAGATTAATTGCTGAGTATTTGGCAAAGTACGCAATAATGAGACTAGATTTTTGGCAGTTTGTAGATAAGTTTCTTCATAAGTAGTTGCTGCTTTTGCTCCTACACTTAAGAGGATAACATCTTGATTTTGTAATACTGATTTTAGTGATTCTAAATCATTCCCTTCGGTAACTATCACTTTTTGAGCTACTGTTCTTAACCCTGGGACACGCTCAGGAGTAGTTGTGGTTGCAGTGATGATAAAGTTTTTATTTTGCTGCCAATATTGAGAAACTGCATAACCGACATAACCACAACCAATTATTGCTATATTCATGATTTTCTCAACAAAAAAATTAAATTACTTATGAGATTCTATTGGCAAAATATTGATATCATCAGAGTCTATAACTAATGACTGTTGCTACTTTATCCTGTATTATTTACATAATACCCAGTAAAAAATTTATCATAACAAATGGATGGCGTAAAAGAATTTTTAGTCTATGTCTTAGAATCCAAAATCCCCAATCTAAAATTGTTGGACTGAGGCTTGCGAATGTCTAAAATCCAAAATGCTATGATCCCGTTCAAGTAGCTTTCTACAAAATATCGTAGGGCATTTAGTTACAGAAGATACGATTTTTACAGAGATTATTCTCTCAGGAATATTACTAAGTTTCCCATATTGTAGGTACTCTTGACAGCGTTTTTTATTTTTTATTCACTCTGGTTAGGTTCAGCGATGAATTGCGCCATCAGGCATAATAGCTCCAGCTAAGTTAGCTCCAATCAGTTTGACTAGCAAACGATCGCCTGAGCGAATTCTAGCACCTGTCAAGTCAGCACCCCTTAAGTCAGCACCACTGAGATCCGCACCAATCAAATTAGCCGAGCGTAAATTTGCTTCTCTCAAGTCTGCTAACAGCAGGTTAGCTCTAAACAAATTGGCTTCCGATAAATCCGCACCTCTAAGATTAACTTTGTGCATAAAAGTATCACTGAGATTAGACCCGCTTAAATTGGCATAACTCAGGTTTCTACCTGATAAGTCTCTATTACTTAAATTAGCTCGACTAAAATCTTTACCACTCAAGTCTGGATTCTGATTTGGTTGTTGATAGTTTGTTTGTGGTGGTTGGTTGTAGCTGGAAGATGGTTTTTTTTGTTGAGTTGGTTTAGAATTATTTGCAGTTTGAGATTTATCCCTTAAGGAACGTAATTTATCACGAGCTTCATTAAAGGCTTTGAGCTTGTCTTGAGCTTTCTGTTGCAAGCGCTGATTGTCTTTAGGGAGTCTATCAGGATGCCAAACAAACACTAAATCTTTGTAAGCCTGGTTTACCTCTTCTAGTGTCGCTCCAGGCTCTAATTCCAAGACTCTGTAATACCGCTCCAGTTCGCTCATAGAATGTTGGGGAAAATCAAATAATCATTAAATTAATTATGAGTGAAAAGCCATCGGTCATCCTCTAACAGGATTTTCGATTGACCCCAAGGATAAATCTGGGAGATTAAGTCTCCTGTGAGCTACTATCCCCCTAGTATACTAATATACTGGCTTGATGTATAATATTAAAATTCAATGTGATCGCTCAAATAATAAATCTTCAATCAATCTAATTTTATTGCCGCCCAAGCTTTGCTCCAAGTTTACATGGGTATCTCAACAGCGATCTCACAGACCAAAAACTAAACTGCATCTGGTTCTATTCTGACATTAAAAATTTTCAGTAAGCATTCAGCTATTAGCCATCAGCAGTCAGCATTTTGAGGCTAACACCAAAAATATCTATTTGATAACAATACCTTCGCCAAATTACGAGGATTAAACGGCTGTAGAAGCATTATGAATACGACCAAGAGAGGTAAGCTTGGCAAAAATCTGGGCTAATAAAATAGGGTCTGGCGGTTGCGGAAGCATTTTTAACATTTCACGAACATATTGAAAACCACGACAGTAAGCCTTCAGATTAACAATGTCTGCACCAGAATTATCTTGACGAAACTAAGCTAGAAGATAATGGGACAAATTGACTATGAAAAAAGAAAGATTAGCAGGATTACTCACCGCAGTTTGACCCAGATTCATAAAATCTTCCAATCCCCAAAACTCCTTGGCATCCCGAAAATTAAATTCGATTTGGAAACGAAGTTCGTAGTAGTCGATTATTTTCTCATATGATAAATAATGGTCACTAGAAAACAGAATTATGTGACTGCGAGCATTAGTTTTCAGATTTGTTTTCACCAAAATAACTACATTCAGGGATTGGGCAAATTCTTTGTGGCATAAGGTGGCTTGCTAAGTATCGGTTTGGATATCCTCTTCAATACTAGTGTGACGCAAATATGCCCCAGGAATATTACGCCAGTCCAACTTCTCTCCGTATTTACGACGCGAACGATGATGAGGATCAGCATTGTGATTAAGTTATATATAACGCTGAATCGTGGCGTAAGTTTGAAATTATGTGCAAGTTTACCTGCCGAGCCATCTGCAAAGCATTATTATTTCCAAAGTGACCGTCTAAAACTAAGTATGTGAGGGGAATAAAGTTAGCTATTAACTGAAATAGCTCTTTAATTATCTTCTCTATTCTGAGTAATTCTGATGTGAAAATCACTTCTGTTTGATTTTGATTTTTACTTCCTTTTGGTCGTCCTCTTCCCCGTTTATCTTGAGGTTTTTTCCTGGGCTTGGTGAGCCACTACTGTTTTCTAAATCGCTCTTGATTATCTGTTCTATCTGAATTGGAAATGACTGTCTTTTTTCCACACTTACTAATGAGAATGTAAAGAAACATAGTCCTGATACTGGTTTGCTTAATAGACTAGATTAGAATCTATCTAACCCATATGTTTTTTTACCTGCTTTAGTGATTACTACCTCGTCTCCTGCCAGCAAATAAACATCATTTGGGCAAAACAAATGCCGAGGAAAAAATACCCAAAACACTGTTGCCCAAGGTATGACTGTGTGAAAGAATCTCCTCACTGTCCGATAACTACCTCCCATGGCTGCCCAACGGGAGATTACCAACATCGTTACTCGTCCGTTCATGGCTCACATGGCCACCATGATCCTGCTCAACTGCCGCATCGTCGTCACTTTTATCTCTGGTAGCAGGCATTGCAATAGTGTTAGTATGTCGAACATGGGCTGTGTGTGGCTTTCGAGTTGTTGTTTTGGAAGACTATAACTCTACTACATCAGCCCTCTCTCTTCATACTCTTTCTTTTGGCTAAGGTATTGTGATAATTAACCAATTTCTCAAACATTCTAACTCCTGACTCCTGAATTCTTACAATTTTCAAATTCAAAAAATCACCTGATTATACCATCTCTCCAGCGATTAATTGCTCGCAAATATGCCCCAATTGGTATCTGATAAACTTCAATAAGAATCCAAATGATAATTGATAAATGTAACAAAAAAGTGAGTACTGTCCAGATATATGGTATACTCGAAAAGGGGAAATTTCTATCTGGAGGAAAATAATAAGCTCCTATAGCAATCAAAGTAGTAGGCAAGATTACAAAAGCAATTGCAGCCACAACATAACCACAGCCTAATTCCACACCTTCTAATTGGGCTTGATTCCACTTGTAGCCATTCCACCACCAAACCAGAGGTGGTTGTCGAGAAGGCATTTCAATTTGCTGTAATTCCAAATTGACAGTAAAAATCTCTTGGCAAAAGTCACAAGACATCGCTTCCATTAACGGCATTTGGGAAACTTTACCGAGCCGGCAAACAGGACATGGGTAATCTCCTTGATAATTTAAAGATGATGAGAAAATTTGGGCATTGGACATAATCAAATTACTACTTATAACCAAATTAATATTAGACATGTTCATGAAAGCTAAACAGCTTACTGTGAAGGAATTACAGGAGATTTTATTGACATAAAACAGCTATCGTTGCTGAACGTAAAAATGAGGGTTTGGGTATGAAAAGTTCAAAATCATCAAAAATTTTGAGAAACATAGCTTTCTAAAAAGGTAAATGTCAAATCTGATAATTCAAATATTATGGCTTAGTATAAATGAAGCATTTATATGTAACCTAACTAATCCACATACCGTCTCTATCACCTGACTATAACGATGTCGAGCTAGGCGAAATCTGTCACTGCATAAATACACCCCTTCTTTTGGTCTCATTGGTGTCATTTCTGTTTTACATCCTCCTCCAGAAGCAATTAACCTAACTTTTCTTTTTTCATTTTCTGCTTGTTTTTCTCTATGCCTTTCTTCTACTAATCCTACTAATGTGATAAAGTCTTCATGTTTGATTCCAATCAATCGCTTTGATTCTTCTGGGTATGATTCTATTCTTTTTAGGGGACTTGTCATTATTGATACTCATATCTTTATCTAATCTGTTTGTTTTCTAATACAATTTATTTTAAAAATAGGTCTATTAGTCTAATATTAATAATAGATTAACTAAAAAGAATTAAGTGTCATATTTCTCACAATTTAAGTGCAGGGCTTGGAGGAATAATAACATATAAGCGCATAAAAAAGTATCTGCTTCTGCTCCTAACTCCTCCCTCGCCTGAAGGGCTGTGATTAATTTTTCCATGTTAGGGGTTATAAAGTTCCCTAAACCATGTTATCATCATCTTAGCTCGAAAAGTAATTAGTATGATTGTTTTTGAGTTCAAAGCCAAAGGCAAGCGCAATTAATATCAGAAAATTGATGAACCAATACGGATCACTCAGTTCATCCGTAATAAATGCTTACGGTTTTGGATGGATAATTCATATGTAAAACCTTAGGACTTAAATAAATACACTACTGTTTTGGCTAACGAGTTTGATTTTGCTGACAAATTAAACTCAATGGCAAGACAAGCAGCAGCATAAAGAACAACTTTTGCGATTAAAGGATTTTTTGATAATTGCAAAGCTAAAATTCCTGGTAAAAAAGGATATCCTCAGTTTCAGAAAAATAACCGTTCTGTTGAATATAAAACTAGCGGTTGAAAATTATCAGATAACCAGAAACACATTACTTTTACAGAGAAATGTGTTTCTGGTCAAATAGAATTAATTGGAACTTGGGATTTAAATTTTTACCAAATGGATTTAAATTTTTAGCAAATTAAGCAAAGTAAGAGAATCAGATTAGTCAAGCGTTCTGACGTTTATTACGTTCAATGTTGTGTAGATGCAGAACGAAACATTGAGATTGAGCCAACGGGTAAAACCATAGGTTTAGAAGTTGGTTTAAACAGCTTTTACAGCGATTTTCACCGGAATGAAGTTGACAATCCCAGATTTTTACGAAAATCAGAAAAAGCTTTAAAACGACTACAAAAAAGAGTTAGTCATAAAAAGAAAGGTTCTAATAATCGTAAGAAAGCTATTAACCGTCTTGCTAGAAAATACTTGAAAGTTTCACGCTAGCGTAAATACTTTGCTGTAAAGACAGCATTGTGTGTAGTCAAATCTAACGATTTGGTGGCGTTTGAGAAACGGCAAGTGAAGAACATGGTGAAAAATAGCAAATTAGCTAAGTCAATTAGTGATGTTAGCTGGTCATTATTTACTCAATGGTTAGAATATTTAGGCAAAATATATGGGCGTGTGACTGTACCAGTTGCACTGCAATATACTAGCCAAGATTGTTCTAGCTGTGGGGAAACTGTAAAAAAATCATTGACAGTTAGAACTCATATTTGTCAGTGTGGGTGCATACTTGACCCTGACCACAACGCAGCAATTCATATTTTGTCAAAAGCATTAAAATAAACTAGCTATGACTTAAGTACGGTGGGGCGCACCGGAACTTTCAACCCTTGTGGAGAGATGACCCTTTACCTAGATTTGGTAACAAGTTTGGCCAAGGTTGCTCGTTGAAGCAAGAATCCTCGCGTCTTTAGACTGGGGAGCATCAATTCTGGATGAGCCGACAGTGGGATTAGATCCGGTTGCGCGCTCGCAAGTATGGCAGCTAATGGAACAGTTGCGAATTGAGTACAGTACAACTATCTTTTTAACCACTCACTTTTTAGAAAAAGCAGATAGTCTTTGTAACCGAGTTGTGATTATGAATCAGGGTAGAGAGATTATCACTGGTTCACCGACAGAGTTAAAAGCAGCCATAGGGAAACCAGACGCCACTTTAGACGATGTATTGATCCACTACGCAGGAAATCAAGCTGATTTCCCACTTAAATCCTTTGACCTATAAAGTCGATGCTTTACCGGGTGGAATGCTGGGAAATGGCTCAAGTATTTATGGATTCGGGTTAGACTGTATAATTCACTTGGTAACATTAATAGGTTTAACCTTCATCTGTGGACGACTTTATCCACGGGTGGCAATGTAATCTCGAGAAAAACAGTCTTATGATTTTGGATAAAGTCTCTGAAGAATGTGCCGCAAGGGTTATGGAAACGGTTCCATTATTGATGCGGTTTATCCGAGCCGAAATGCGGACTTATAGTTCTGACTGTTGATCTATACCAAAGTTGCGAGGGCTCGCTTTTCTCAATCGCAATCCTGGTGCTTCTTTATCTGAGGTAGCAGATCATCTTGGCATTACCTGTGCTACAACTTCAACAACTATAGAAAGATTAGTCCAACGCAATCTGGTGAAACGTACTGATAATCCTTAAGAACGACGACGAGTAGTTCTCAATTTGACGCGAGAGGGAAAACTGCTATTAGAACAATCCCAGGAACAAACTCGTGCGGAGATTGCGGAAATTTTAGAAGGTTTGACACCAGAGTAAGTATCACATATTGAATCAGGCTTGACTCTACTAAAAAATGTCTTCGAGCAAACAGAAATCAACTCACCATAACAGCAAGGCTGCACAACACGATCCTTTAGCAGCCATGAGATTTCGAGATTATCGGCTATTTACCATTGGGCGTGTACTCCTCTTCACCGGGGGACAAATGCAGACCGTGGCGCTGGGTTGGGAGCTTTATGAGCGGACAAATTCAGCGATAGTATTAGGTGGAATAGGACTGGCGCAAGTTCTACCAATGATTGCACTAACTTTGATTACAGGACATATTGCTGATAAGAGCGATCGCAAACGCATTACTTTATTCTCAATTTTGCTGCTAACTCTTTGCTCAATAGCTTTAGCAGTTATTTCCTTTAATGAAGGTGCAATTTTTCTAGTTTATGGTTGCTTATTATTAACAGGTGTAGCCAGAGCATTTCTCAAACCTGCCGGTGATGCACTGATGTGGCAGTTAATACCCACGAGTGCTTTTACCAATGCAGCAACTTGGAATAGCAGTAGCTTTCAATTAGCATCAGTAATTGGGCCAGCTTTGGGAGGATTCAGCGTTGTTCTTTTCGGAAATGCGACAGGGGTATATATATTAGCCACATTGGCAGCACTATCATGTTTTTTCCTCACAGCCGCAATTAAACCACAAAAAACTAACTTTGCCAAAGAACCAACATCTTTAAAAACTCTAGCTGCTGGTGCCGAATTTGTTTGGAATAATCAACTAATTCTTGCAGCCATCACCCTCGATTTATTTGCAGTCTTGTTAGGTGGTGCAGTTGCATTATTACCCATCTTTGCCAAAGATATTTTGCAAGTTGGTCCGGTAGAATTAGGCTATTTACAAGCAGCCCCATCCATAGGTGCATTGATTATGGCAGCATTGTTGGTATATTTGCCACCTATCCACAAAGCCGGCCCTGCCTTACTTTGGTCAGTTGTCGGGTTTGGGATTGTGACAATTATTTTTGGGTTATCCCGTTGGGTCTGGCTATCGTTGTTGATGTTGGCATTAAGTGGGGCGTTAGACAGCATTAGCGTGGTGATTCGTCATACTTTGGTGCAAATTCGCACTCCTGACCATTTGCGGGGTCGAGTTGCAGCTATAAATAGTGTATTTATCAGTGCTTCCAATGAATTGGGAGGTTTTGAATCTGGTTTGACTGCGGCTTTATTTGGGCCTGTTTTGTCTGTCGTTGGTGGAGGTGTGGGGACGATTTTAGTAGTGGTAGCAACAGCCATGATTTGGCCGGAAATTCGCAAATTAGGAGCTTTGCATGAGGATTAATCATCTGAATCAGGATTTTAGAGGAGTTAAGCCCAAAGGGTGTAAGGGTATAGGGTAATACAGTTCAGATAAGCCTTTACATACTTCGGTTTTTTTGTGCCTTCCTACTTATACTTAATATTGCTGCAATTACATATTGCTGAGTTAAACTGACAAGCAAGTTAATACAAAAAATTCATCGGCTGCTCTTCGGTTTGGGCATTACTCACAATGGCACACTGGCAATTTATGATACAGAAAAAAGGCGATCACGCTTGGGAAACTTTGGAATCGCCAACTCTGCAAATTTTAGCAGGTAAGTACAGAGTTTTGGCTCGCTCACACCTACCAAATACAGATGTAGAAGTGCGGGTAACTCACTCCTCAATCCAGGAAGTTCCACCCAAAGGGCGAATTTTTAAGCGTTTGCGCCGCACTAATGCAGATGGACTTATGGCGGTAATTCCCTTTACTGAACTCAAACCTGGCATTTGGGAGTTACGATGCTCTGGCGACTTAATGACGGATATGCTGGGTAAATCCTGGCAATATAGCCTGCTCATTAAAGTCTTTCCCCAAGAGACTACTGAGCAGCCATATCTGGGTAATAATGATCAATTTGACAAAGAACTGGATGAATCTACCATTACTTTGCCTCCTCACCTTGATATCAATGCTTTATTAACACAAACAGAAGAAGATATAATTATTAATCAGCCTGTCAGCCCAGTTTTATTCAAAGGCCAGACAGCAGAACAGCTTTTACAAAGCTTGATAGATTTAGCTTTACCCAACCCAGAATCACCAGAGGAAGATCCCACATTTGAGCATTTTCAGCCTGTATCCTCACCTTCACTAATTCAGCTATATCTAGAACAGGACAACTACATCGCTCCTTGGGGAAAAACTTTTACATTAAATGGCCGTGCAGAACTAGCAGCAACGGAAAACCCAAAAGATCAAACAATATCTATAATTAACCTTGATCAACTGCAACTATTCATTGAACTGCGCTCGCCCTTAGAATCAAAAGTATTAACTCAATTCAGTCAGCCTTTACCAAATAAAATCCTGCCCTTTACCTTCGCTACCTCCATTAATATTCCCACTGAGTGTGAATCGAAATTGATTTTGGCAGATATTAATTTATATGGTGCTGTTAACAACGAAAAGGAAGTTAGATGTTTAGGTACTTATGCTGTCACAATTACAGCCAGTGTCACCGAATTACTAACAGTTACTTTACCAAAATCTCATCCAGCATTCTTATCTGAAAGCAACCAACTACCAATTTCTACCACTACAGCACAACCAGAAAGACCAAACAAAGTTAGTTTAGAACTTTTCAATCTAGTCAAAACTCCCAAATTAGCTCAATTCCATATTTTAAAGCCATCTACAAACAAACCTCTACCACCACGAATTAAACCAGTAATTGTCTTAAATGGCGTTTCGCCAAAACTGCCGAAATTGCCACGAATTAACAAAAATATAATTGCAGAATCCCTCATATCTGAAGTAAATATCAAGACACCTGGTACAATCGCCCCCATAAATCTGGAAAAATTAGTAATCAAACCAATTAAAACTGGTTTTCCTTATTTAAAACGGTTAAAATTGACTCCAGGACTGGAACAAGAAGCACAAAACCATCTGCTCAATACCCCAGAAACTCAGTTATATGAAACAGCAAATGCACTGGAATTATTACCCAGTTATAAAACTGAAGATCAATTTCGTGGGGAATTAATCACAAATACTATTCCTGAACTTTATACTCTAAATACTGAAGAATTAATCACAACAGAAATACCAGCAACAGCAGTAACATCTCCTCTTATTCAAAAATGGATGCAAAACCAAGGATACATTTTACCTGAAGGTATCACTTTGGAATATAAAGAGGATGATAGTAAAGAATCAACTTCAACTATCAGTGTAGAAGACCAGAGTGTTGAGATTGAGTTACCTTTAAATATAGATACAAATTTAGATGTAAATTTAAATAGGGAAATAGAACCTGAGGCAAATAATTTAGAACTTCTTGATTTAGACACCAATGAACCAACTCCAGAACCTGAAAACATACCCTCTTGGTTGTCTCAAGAAATCGTGATTGACGATATAATATATATTAGCCTGAGCAATGAGGAGAACAATCAGCTTTCTGAAGAACAGCAACCAGAACCAGAAAATTTATCTCCTCCTCTGCTTAATTCCTTACCAACACCCCAACTATTTCTACCCAGTGGTGAATTATTAGCTGGTACATCTATCAAAGTACGTTTAGAAATGTCCGAGATAGCCTCCAGTGTGGCTATCAAGTTATGGGTTGAAGATTATCAAACTCGTGCTTTACTAGATGGACCTCATCTGATCAAAGACTTGCGGACGACTCCGTGGGGAAGTTGGGAAGCGATAACTCAATTAATTGTACCTTTAGGCTGTGTAGAAATTCTTGTGGGTGCGATCGCTCTCGATTTAACTAACCAACAGGAAAGTCATAAAGTGACAACAGTCAAAACTATAATTCCTCCCAACTTAGCAAGTATGCAAATAGATGAACTATTGGATCTTTGACTTATGAACTACCTCCCCTTAATTCGTTGAGGACGATAGATTTTGTAGGCAAAAGGCAAGAGGGAAGAGGTTTTGAGTAATTTTACTTTTCCTTACATACTACTCTCCGAGAAGCCGCTACGCGTCTACGGTTTTTTTTCCGCCTTTCTACTTAGACACATACATTGCTATTAAACCCACATTCGGCACCCTAAACTGCCACAGAGAGAAATTACGGAGAGAAAAAATCCAAGGGAGCATAAAAAGAAACATATGCAGTGAAAAAAGGCATTGGAGAAACAGTAAAGCACCAAAAATAGCATCAAAAGCTATCCTCAATAAGGAGCAATAAGAAAGAACACCGCCCAGAGGAGTCAACAGATAAATGAAGATATTCAAGAGATAAATCATAACTTAGACTAATAAATCGAAGTAAAAAAGAAATTATGGACATAGTAAAATAGAGCTATAAATCAAAGACATTAGGTTATTTTCTGATATTAATTAAATTAATAGAGAGAAAAATTAGGTAACTAATTGAGAGTAGGGAAAACAATGATATGGTAAAAGATTCACAATGAAATCTCTCTCTTGAGTCCAGTTAGAGATGTGTTTTTATTGGTTAAGTGTAACTACATGAATAGACTGAAAGCATGGAAAAATCCAGCGTAAAGTGGGGCTGTCAGTTGGTTTGCCCAATTAATTTTTTACTGTTGATTTAGACTCTTTCAAAGGGGTTCTAATTTGTCGTTGCCCTAAAGTATAAACCAGCAGATATAAACCCATAATCATTCCCAGGGACTCTATTCTCTCTGGACTTTTTAGGAAAATACTGTCTGCACAAAATAAATTGTTTTAATAGTTTAGATAACTCCTTGATAGCATCAGCTTCACAAGCAAATTTTTCTGGTGATAAATTCTTGAAATCTTGCACAGCTTTTGATTGTGCCTTGGTAATTCTTTGTGAGAGTTTACCCAGGTCTGATTCTCTTCTTTCTTGACTTTGCACTACTAACCATCTTTGTTCTATTCCTGGATAATTTACTGTTTTTGAAGCTAGTTTATATCTGGGTAAGTTAGTATCAACAGATTCTGGTTCTGGTAATGTTGATATTAATGATAGTGCTGATTCTACGCTTAATGCCACTGGACATAACCAGCTTAAATCTGACATCATTTTCAGATTTGATTCTGTATATAAGGTCCAGTCTGCCACTATGAGACTGTCAACTTTTAGTTAACCTTTAATTGTTTTTGGTACTCTACTGCTATTTTACCAAAGCATGATGAATCTGCTTGGTTTCCCGATGCTAGTTTTAAAAATATATATTGGTATGTCTCCATCTCCTGAACACATCATTTCTATGATGAACTGTTTTAACTCCGGTCTATGGTCACCAGAATAACCGTAGGTGATGGTTATCTCTTTTGCTGATTTTACTGCTAATTCTTCTATTTCTTGATTATTTCCTACTTTTTGACTCTCAAATATTACTTCTGGTAAGCTGGTATTATATTGCCCATGTACGTCCATTTATGATGAGTCTAGATGGCCTGCTCATAGGGATACTCCAAATTTTTGGGCTGCTTTTAAGGCGACAAGAAAAAATATTCTATCCAATCCTTTTATAAATAGTTTATCCATGACTCTCCCCAGTTTATCGTCCTTGAGATATTCTGGTTTTACTCCTGGTCCTATTAGATGGTCACAGGCTATTGTTTCAAAATATTGGGGAAACATATATAAGGGTTTTTATACAAATCCTAACCCGTTGATTATCATGGGTTTTACTACATGACCCGGACTTACTTTCTCACCAATTTCAAGGATTATTTCTACTACTCCTATGGCGTCTATTATTCCTGCTACTATGCCTAAATGGTCTAGGTTTGGAATTTCCATTTTTTGAAGCTTTGATTTCACAACAGAATTATCCAAAACTCCTGTTATGATTAAATCATTTCTTCTCCTGTTCTAATTTAATTTTTAAATCATTAAATTTTCTTTTCTTCTATCTTCTTTACGAAACTTTATTCTCTCACTCTATAGCCATTTTAATCATACTATTCTCATTAAGCCTTTTCTTCCTTGCAGGAGCTTTAGTTCCTGTGTACTACTATCTGTGATAGTTAGGGTGTGGAAGGTGCGATTAAACGTATTTTTGCTAAGAATGATGAATCAACCAAAATAAAATTGGAATACTTGAACAGTTTGTAAACACAGTGATGGGGGTAAAAACTGGTAATCAACTACAGTCTCTAAATACAGCAGTAGTTACCACACGACAGCTAGATATCAAGGCAGTTTTAGTTTATAAACTAGGGACCATCCTCCAAATAGGAGTGATGATTCTTGTGTTGCTGGGAATGGAAAAATTATTAATGTTTATTGATAACAATTATTCTGTTCCTAGTTAGTTTAGAACTTTAGTGACCGGATTATTTTTTGCTATATTAAGCATCCATTCACGAATTTTCTCTCTTTTAGAGAATACCCGTTCTCCTCTGACTTATGACCAGGTAATCAGACCAAGATTGTCTCCTCCACCTTTAGGATTTCCCATAGTTTGGATGATAATTGCCGTTTTACGGGAATTTCTTCGAAATTACTTTGGCAGGATGAGAATCACCAATTTTTAGTGTTGCTGTTAATTCTGTTTGTGGTACATCTGGCTTTAGGGGATACCTGGAATACGATTTTTACCGTAGAACGGAGATTAGGTGCGGCTGTTCCTGTTGTGATTTTGGGTCCTTGGTTATCTGCAATAGTGGTGACAGCAATTTATTGGCAAAGTGTTCCTTTAGCGGGAATGATTTTATCTTTTTCTTGTGTGTGGCTAACTGTAGCTTCTGTGTTAGGATTGAGAGTATGGCAATTAAATGGATCTGAGCCTTTGTATCCTTTAAAGCTTGCACCTGTGGAGAAGTAAAACTAAACATTATAACCAGCTATGCGATGCCTACGCCCGCAGCCGGCATCGCTCACTTCACCATCATTATTATCACTGATAATCACGCTCCATATCACCAGAGAAAGAGACAGGGACTTTATCATCGCTCAAACCCTAGATTATAGAGTATCAGCCATGCTTCGCGTTCACGCAGTGTCCCGAAGGGATACGTTCCATTTTGTTCCACTCAGAATGACAAATTATACCTTCACCCTCTTAGAGAGAGATCGCAGAGAACACCAAAAATATCTCAAGTCTAAACCCCTTTATCATACCACAGAAACAATTTTGCAAGAGGTCTAATTATATCAATAAACATGGATCTTGGTTTGATATTAATCCCATTTCACAACAACCACCAAAATTTAGGTTATGAATAATCAACACCAATCAAATAATTTAGATTTTGATAATCAGGGTAGTTCCCAAAGATTAAATAATATCCTCGACGATATCAAAGAACGCAACCAATTTAAAGGGCATCAGGATTGGTTCTAGAGTGCGAGTTTCAGCCCTGACGGCACAACCATCGATCTCTACCGCATCCGATGACAATACAGCGCGGTTTTGGCCTGTGCGGAATTTAGACCGATGACTTGTGGATAGTTGTGATTGGTTAGAGTAATCCAAGGAAAAAGTGATCCAAAAGTGATCCAAAACTAGGTATACTGAGAGGATAATTAGCGTGCAGTATGGTTTATGTCTCCAGAACCATTAATCCAACTAAGTGATAGTCTAAGGTCGTTAAGGCGGAATTCAAAATTGAAAATTCAATTCGCTCACAAATTTCAACTGACAATTCAACTGGCTTATTATCCTCCTTATCATAGTAAATATAATCCTGTTGAGCGTGCTTTTGGTTGGCTTGAGCAACATTGGTGTGGTAGCTTACTCGACACCGTTGATACCATATTACGATTCGCTTCTAGCGGAACTTAAACAAAAATCAAGCCCAAATGCAGCCCAAACTGGCTTGATAAGAAGGAAATACATCCGGATTCCAGTTGAACCAATCAATAAATAGAAAAGATATGGCTGTTCTCAACGCTTCTAAAGCTGCAGTAAAAGTATTCAAATGTTTCTTAGCCCACCTTGGTCTTAATCCTCCAGTCCACTGATGGCCAAGAATAAAAGTGTAGGCACAGAAAACCAAAATAAAATGGCGCAGTCAACTGCTGTTATCTCCAACTTGATATTCTTTGAGTCCTAACCATCCCTTGGCTTCCCTGTAAACAACTTCTACCCAATTTCTTTGAGAATATGTATCAACTATCCATTGGGGTGTGACAATTGATGAAGAAACATTGGTCATAAAGTAGTCAATATCAGTGGCTTGAGAGAAGGTAGAAGTGTTGATGAATATAGCAATATTGCCCTTTCCACTTAAGGCTGATATTTCTACTTCTTGAGTTACTACCCATAATGTTTTGGGTTTATCTAACTCCAGTTGAATGTCTGTAAAAGCCTCTTGGGGTAAACTTTGTGCTAATTCATCTAACCTAATTATTTGTGGACTATCCTCTTGTTCACTGGCAAGGACTTTGGGATTTTTAGCTAATCCTTCTCAATACTTTCAATTCGGATTCTCTATCTTTCAATAAGAAAGATGTATTGTGGCAATATCGAGCATCTATAATTACTATTCCTGGTTGATAACCACGGCTTAAGGTCAGATGTATTAATTTAATTCCTAACTCAGGTTTATTCTCAACTAGAGGGTCTTGTTTCCCTTTGGGTCAAGAATCACCGTGGTGATATAATTCTATATGTAATGGTAAGCTTTTACTGCTATCATATCATATAGATGTGTTGTTACTACTACTATTCCATTGTCCCTTTTCCCAATTTCTCCAATCAATATATAATATATTGTCTTCCTACTCCATCCCTAAAATTCCCGCTTTTTCTATGGTCATAATCATCAATTATTAAGCTAAATCCTCTGGTGATTCTCCTCTGACTACACTTGTTCATAATCTCTAACCGACGGTCATTGACTTGGGAACTGGACCAAGGTGCTTCAGTTAAAAAGTGGTGTAATCGGTGGTAGGTCACCCCTAGGGCATTCTCTGCCATTTGAAATAGGTTTTTTCTCTCACTTTCACCCAATCATCCCCCCAAATAATGTCTAAACTCTCTTTTTTCTGCGCTTGATGAGTAAATACATCATCAAATGACACCATCTTTCAAACCATGGTGCCATTGCTGCGGCAGTGGTTTCTTTCATCAGCTTCTTTTAAGGTGAAAGCTACACCGAATCCGCACCATACTCCTTTTTACTCTTAACTTTTGTTTAAGTCCCGTTAGTAAATCTTTCAAGGGCAAAAATCCTGTGGTTACTTTGGTTGAGGTAATTTATCATACAGGAGTTAAACTGACACAACAAGCAATGGCGGACATCGAAGAGCTGATTCACTGCTTACCAACTGTGAAAAAACGGTTTGTTAAAATTTTTTATCGAAGCCACTGACGTTTTGGATCATTTTTTAGTTGGAACACTCTAACTAACTGAGAGGGATACCTTCGGTCAGCTTTGCTATCGCACATCTTCCACTATAAACTAACGAAAACTGATCGCACCACTTTCACTATGAATGTATCTCCCAGTATAGGGATTGAGTTATTGCTTGACTAAGTAAAATGTTTGATTGTCTTTTATTTCAGGCTCAACACTTATACCTCCTCTTTTGTAAGATGCTGTTATTTAGAGCTTTCCCGACTTGTAATAGTATTTATCAATTTTAAAGAAAGTTGAAAATGATTATCTCTAATCTTTCCATCTACTTCATTATATTCACATACTACGTTAGATAGAGAATCAAGACATTCCTTTCTATATGACGATAAGCAAAGAACCGCAAGACTAATTCAACATCTTCCATTTTCCGATAAGATTCACTTTAAAGTGATTTTTCTTCTCCTTCAATTTCTAAAGGTATTTGCCACATTTGGACGAAATAGTCACTTTGAGAAACTCTTAGACATAATTGCTTAAACTTCCCATTATGTAAGGTATTTCTTCTTTCCTATGGAGTGAGTTTTCTTCCTCCACTATTTAATCTTTCAAAAACGATTTTTTTTAAATTCTCAGCTTCTTCTTGAGTTTTGGCTGTTTCCTGTAATGAAACAATAGATAGACGATATTTATCGTCTATCTATTCCTCTTCTAACTTCCTCAGGCAAGTTTTGATAGTTTCTTCCATCAAGCTCTCGCCAATATTATTTATAATCCCTCTAATTTAAAATCTCCTTTATAAAAATCATAAGTGGTATTGTAAACTCTGGGAAAATTCTTCCTTGTTGACGACGAAGCACAGGTTTTGTATTAGTCATGATTCACCCTACCTTATTTCTGTAAGTCGCCAATTATTCTTGAGTTTAAAACCAATTTTGACCATTAGTAAAACTCTAGGAAAATTATCTGATTTCTTCATTTCCATCTTTAATTATTGCCTGTTGAACTTCTTCTTCCCAATTTTCATCAGTGGGGTTAATAGTAATCATATATACTTCAGATTTTGAACGAGCTATCTATGTATGCGTGAAAAGCTTGAATATCTTCTCTGTGAGAGAGAACATAACGACGTAGCTCATTAAGAATCATTGTTTGATAATTAACTAAAGTCACTGTAAATTCCCAACTATTCTTTGTGTTCAAGTAAGGTTTTACCATTACTAAGACGCTGCAAAAACTCAGGATAATTCATCACAAATCATCAACAGATTCTGATGGGGGCATTTCTACCCAATTTGCCTCAGCATTCAATTTATTTACATAAATGTAGAATGTCTCTTGATCATCTCGATGAGATAAAGCATAAGCACGTAATTCTTTTGTAATCATACCTTGGAAGTTAGGCTGACTCATACCACATACCTTCATTTACCATTGGGATATATTTCTATCATATTCTCTTCACCCCCGAGGATAAACACATTACCTGTACGTTTATCAACTCGACCCAGGTTTATGGGTAAATATAGTTTAGTTAACCAACAACACAGAATAAATAACTGCGTTTTTTGCTCCGATCTAGGAATGACCTGTACTCCTCAATAGCACTCATGACGACCAATATATCACTCTTTCTATTCTTTGCGCCTTTGCTTATTAGCGTCCTTGCGCGAAACGAAAAAAACGGCAGAGAACCTACATCCTCCACCGCTTAATTAACAATTTAAAAAACCTAACTATGACTCAACACCCTGGGGTAACAACTCCCGACGCGGTTGAGAACTAACTTGAACAATGCCATTTTCATCAACATCAACAAGAGCAGTATCACCGTCTTTGATGCGTCCAGATAGAATTTCTTCCGCTAAACTATCTTCTAACAAGCGCATAATTGCCCGACGTAATGGCCTTGCACCGTAGCTGGGACTGTAACCCTCTTGAACTAGGCGCTCTTTGAAGCGATCACTCACTTCTAAAGTAATGCCTTTTTCTGTTAACCGACCGAACACTTCCTTCAGCATGATTTCGGCGATTTGGGTAACTTCAAGCTTGTTCAACTGACGGAAGACAATAATTTCATCCAAACGGTTTAAGAACTCAGGACGGAAGTATTGCTTTAGTTCCTCGTTCACCAAAGAACGAATCCGGTTGTATTGAGATTCGGTCGCATCCTCAGCAAACTCGAAACCAATACCGCTACCACCTTTTTCAATTACCTTAGAACCAATGTTGGAAGTCAAAATCAGCAAGGTGTTCTTAAAGTCCACGGTGCGACCCTTCGCGTCAGTTAAACGACCATCTTCCAAAATTTGCAGCAGCATGTTGAACACATCGGGGTGTGCTTTTTCGATTTCGTCAAACAGCACTACTGTATAAGGACGACGGCGTACAGCTTCTGTTAATTGACCACCTTCGTTGTAACCAACGTAACCTGGAGGTGAACCAATCAGTTTACTAACGGTGTGACGTTCCATGTACTCGGACATATCCAAGCGAATCATTGCTTCTTCAGAACCGAAGAAGTAAGAAGCCAAGGATTTAGCCAACTCAGTTTTACCAACCCCAGTTGGACCAGAGAAGACAAAACTGGCAATTGGCCGATTAGGATTCTTCAAACCAACACGAGCGCGACGAATAGCGCGGGAAACAGCCTTCACAGCATCATCTTGACCGATGAGGCGCTGATGTAAGGTGTCTTCCATGTGTAGCAACTTCTCGGATTCAGATTCAGTGAGTTTGTTCACTGGTACACCTGTCCAAGAAGCAACAATGTGAGCGATGTCTTCTTCTGTGACTACAGGTTCAACACCGTCACCACCAGCCGCGTTGGTTTTGGTTTGAGCAATGGTGCGTATTTCCGCTTTGATTTCCATTTCTCTGTCCCGCAGTTCTCCGGCTCGGTCAAAGTCCTGAGAACGGACAGCATCATCTTTTTCTTTTAAGATTTGCCGCAATTCCTTGTCTAACTCTTTAGCTGCTGGGGGTAGCTGGGAGTTAATCAAGCGCACCCGTGAGCCTGCTTCATCAACCAAGTCGATGGCTTTATCTGGGAGGTAGCGATCGCTAATATATCGATCAGACAACTTCGCCGCCGCGACTAAAGCTTCATCGGAGATTTTTAACTTGTGGTGTTGCTCGTAGCGATCGCGCAAACCATATAAAATTTCAATTGTTTCATCAACAGAAGGCTCACCTACCATCACAGGCTGGAAGCGTCTTTCCAACGCTGCATCCCGTTCAATGTGTTTACGATACTCATCTAAAGTGGTCGCACCGATACACTGCAACTCACCCCGTGCCAAAGCTGGCTTGAGGATATTCGCTGCATCAATCGCCCCTTCAGCCGCACCTGCACCGATTAAAGTGTGAACCTCGTCAATAACAAGGATGACATTACCCGCAGAACGGATTTCATCCATGATTTTTTTTAGGCGTTCTTCAAATTCACCCCGGTATTTCGTTCCTGCTACCAGCAAGCCAATATCAAGAGTAACAACACGCTTATCTTCGAGAATGTCGGGGACATCTTTGTTAGCTATCCGGCTCGCTAGACCTTCAGCAATAGCCGTTTTACCTACCCCTGGTTCACCAATTAGCACTGGATTATTCTTAGTCCGGCGACCCAAAATTTGAATCACGCGCTCAATTTCTTTAGCACGTCCCACCACAGGATCAAGTTTATTGTCTGTGGCCATTTGGGTCAGGTTGGAACCAAATTCATCCAAAGTCGGGGTTTTCGTGCGACCAGATGAACCTCCCCCTGGTGAAACTTCGGCTGTTTCTCCCAACATACGGATTACCTGGGTTCTCACCTTAGATAAATCCACACCGAGGTTTTCTAACACCCTGGCTGCTACACCTTCCCCTTCGCGGATGAGGCCCAACAGCAGATGCTCGGTGCCTATGTAGTTATGCCCCAGTTGGCGTGCTTCTTCCAAGGATAGTTCTAGAACTCGCTTTGCCCGTGGCGTAAACGGAATTTCCACGGCTACAAAGCCTGAACCCCGACCTATGATTTTTTCAACTTCAATGCGGGCATCTTTAAGATTAACGCCCATTGATTTCAGCACCTTGGCGGCCACTCCTGTCCCTTCCCCTATGAGACCCAAGAGGATCTGCTCGGTTCCAACAAAGTTGTGACCTAAACGGCGGGCCTCTTCTTGGGCCAGCATGATTACCTTAATGGCTTTTTCTGTGAAGCGTTCAAACATGGCATTCTTCCCATCACCTGCGTCGTGCCGGTACGCTGATTTTAGCACAGGCTAAAAGTTTGGATGTCTGTATACAAATTTTTGACCTCCAACTGCGATTACAAATTGAGTTAATTGCTAACTTTTTATTACTTTTTATGTAGCCTGTGTACTGAAGAGGTTGAATTTACCAGCCTTTTTGGGACTAATGACAAACAGATAAAGCCTTTATGTTGAGATTTTGTTGATTTAATCCCAAGCAGAAATCAATATCATATAGCTTAGTTTTTTGTCAATGATTTGCATGTTTAATAGCTTTGACTTATATAAAATCTAGATTTAGTTTAAAATTCTGATTGAAGTTAAGTAGCATGAAAATTGCGTTTTTTGTTATTAAGGCGAGAAATCGAGATACAATTCAAAATTCCAAATTCCTACCTATTAGTCTGTCTAATAGGTAGGAAAAAAGTTTCTATTGTTCCCCTACCTCAGCAGCAGCTTCACCGGTCATTTTTGGGAGACGACTATTCCCTTTCACCTCTTCCGCATTCACTGACCAACAAGATTGACTGAGGCGATCTTTCACTATGCTATGCCAATCGTCCAAAATTTTGAAAAACTTTGGCTGTTGTAAATCAGAAACCCAAAGAATCAGCGCGTCTTCTTCATTATCTTTGTAGTAACACGGTCTTCTGCCAGCGATTTTAAAGCCAAATTTTTCATATAACGAGATAGCCCCGTTGTTGGAAGCTCGGACTTCAAGAGTAGCTCTCTCCAAACCGCAATCGCTGGCTGTCTTGAGTAAAGAATACAATAAAGCCTGTCCCAAACCTTGACGGTGATATTGAGGATGAACCGCCAAAATCGTAATATGTGCCTCCTCTAAAATTGACCAAATACAGCCCATTCCCAGCAACCCAGAACTAGAAAACGGGGAAAATAAACCTAGAAAATGACTATTAGGGCTTTCCAACTCACGTCCGTAGCCATCCATTGTCCACAAGCCATTAAAACAAGCCTTATCAAGCTCCAGCAATTCACCCAAATGCTCTGGTGTCAAGGATTGAATTTTTAAATCTAATAATTTCACGATTAAAGAAACAGGGAATAGGTGACAGGTGACAGGTAACAGATGACAGGGAATAGTTAAGAAGATGGTCTATGGGAAATGGGGAACAAAGGTGCGGGAAAATTCTTCAGAATCATGGCTTCTGCCTCTTACCTCCTATTACCAATCACCAATTACCCATTTCCCATTACCAGCCTTCCTGTAAACTGGGAATCGAGATAATAACTCACGCCCGTAATCTTAACCAGGACAACTCTTAATTAGATATGGTATCGACTCACCCCCTCGGGATTCAAGCTTCTGGCAGTCAATATTTACCTCAAAAGCTCAACAACACAACTCTTTCACCTAATCAAGAACTCTTACCCTTGAGTGCTAGAGTGAATCGTCATGACTCCCTAGAAATCGGTGGGTGTGATGTCACAACGCTGGTTGAGCAGTTTGGTTCACCTTTATATATTTTAGATGAAGAAACTCTACGGACAGCCTGTAGGCAATACCATGATACTTTCAAACAACACTACAAAGACGAATCTCAAGTATTGTACGCTTCTAAAGCATGGAATTGTCTAGCTGTTTGTGCCATTGTTGCCTCGGAAGGCTTGGGAATTGATGTGGTATCTGGTGGTGAACTATACACTGCGCTCAATGCGGGTGTGACTCCAGATAAAATCTACCTACATGGCAATAATAAATCTCGTGATGAGCTAGTTTTAGCTATTGAGTCAGGTTGTACAATTGTTGCGGATAACTGGTACGAATTAAAAACTTTGGTAGAATTGGTAACAAAGTCTTCCCCAGTTCGCATTATGTTGCGGTTAACTCCAGGGATTGAATGTCATACCCACGAATATATCCGCACCGGACATTTAGACAGTAAATTTGGTTTTGATCCCAGTGATTTAGATGAGGTATTTGCCTTTGTTAGCAAACAACCAAGTTTAAACTGTGTAGGGTTACACGCTCACATAGGTTCACAAATTTTTGAACGTCAACCCCATCGAGATTTGGCTGCTGTGATGGTACAGTGGTTGCGGGACGCAGCCAAATATAATTTGGAATTGAAAGAGTTAAATGTAGGTGGTGGTTTAGGGATTAAGTACACAGAATCAGATGATCCCCCAAGCATTGAAGAATGGTCAAAGGCAATTTGTGAAGTAGTTCAACAAGCTTGTGCTGCTGAAAATTTGCCCTTACCTAAATTACTCTGTGAACCAGGGCGATCGCTGATTGCCACAGCTTGCGTTACCGCCTACAGTATTGGTTCAGCTAAAGTTATTCCTGATCTTCGTACTTATGTGACAATTGATGGAGGAATGTCTGATAATCCCCGCCCCATCACCTACCAATCAGTTTATCGGTCAGTGGTTGCTAATAAAATGTCTGCTGCTTTAACAGAAACAGTCACATTGGCTGGTAAACATTGCGAATCAGGAGATATTCTGATCAAAAATGCCCAACTGCCTAAAACTGAACCAGGTGATATTCTCGTCGTTATGGGAACTGGTGCCTACAATTACAGTATGGCATCTAACTACAACCGCTTGCCCCGACCAGCAGCTGTTTTAGTGGCGAATGGCGAAGCAAACTTAATTTTGCAACGCGAAAATTATCAAGACATAATTCGACAAGATTGCCTACCAGAAAGACTGAAATAGTCAGTGGTCAATTGTCAGTGGTCACTTATTTCAGACTCTGACCACTGACCACTGACCACTAACCACTGACAAAGTTTGTAATCCAGATGTCATGAGAGATTGGTGGAAGCAATGGCTGATAAACCTGGGATGGTCACAGTCCTTGCTATTTGGGACTCTGGATATTGTGTTGGTGCTGGCGCTGACATATATGATCCTTGTGATTATTAGTGAACGCCGAACGCTGTGGATGGTAAGGGGATTTATACTCTTGATGCTGGCCTCAGCATTCAGCGGTACTTTAGCGCTACCTCTGCTCAATTTCGTTCTTGAAAAGTTGGTAATTGGTTGCGCTGTAGCGATGGCTGTAGCACTTCAATCAGAGTTTCGCCGCTTCTTGGAACAACTGGGACGAGGTGAGTTCCGGCTGTTATTTCAACCCAACCGCTTGGCAGTCCCCAAATCTGATAGCGTGATTGATGAAATTGTCGAAGCTGTAAAAGAACTGTCAAAAAATCGGATTGGCGCTTTGCTAATTTTGGAAACTTCCGGGCCAATTGATGAGAGAGATTTTTCAGTACCTGGAGTAAAGTTAAATGCAGAGGTGTCTAAGGAGCTGATACAGACAATTTTTCAGCCAAAAACTTTATTGCATGATGGGGCAACATTGATCCGGGGTTCGCGAATTGTGTCATCGGGTATAATTTTACCACTTTCGGGACGTACAGCCTCGCGCCAGTTGGGTACACGCCATCGGGCAGCAATGGGAATTACTGAACGGGTCGAAAATTGCATTTGTGTCGTTGTATCAGAAGAAACGGGTTCTATTTCCTTAGCGGAAAGGGGAACTCTATACAGACCACTGACGATTAGGAAGTTAAAAGAGTCTTTACAGGCTCGATTTTCTCCCACTGTAGATAGGGACACTGTAGCTCCTGGTCTTGTCAGTTTAATTCGTCAAATTAGTGGTCAGACACTAGCACTGGTGTCACGTTTACTCAAATTACCAAGTCTTCGACACGGTATGCGTAGCTTGCTTCCCCGTAGGGATACGACCCCTTCTCGCCAAAAAAATAAGACCGAAAAATGACTACACAACAGACTGAACTGCAATATTTACCCTCTGATTTAAAACGAGAATTACTCCCCCAGCACGTTGCGGTGATTATGGATGGCAATGGTCGATGGGCTAAAAGTCAAGGTTTACCAAGGATTATGGGTCACAAACGGGGAGTTGATGCCCTCAAAGATTTGCTGCACTGTTGTAAGGATTGGGGAATTAAAGCCCTGACTGCCTATGCTTTTTCGACGGAAAACTGGAAAAGACCACAGGAAGAAGTGGAGTTTTTGATGAGTCTGTTCCAGGGTGTCTTGCGTCAAGAACTACGGGAAATGGTAGAGGAGAATGTACAAATTCAGTTTGTGGGTAATTTACAAGCTTTACCAACAGCACTTCAGGAAGAAATTTCTCGTTCAATGGCAGAAACTAAGGATAATCGCAGTATTAAGTTTACAGTAGCCACAAATTATGGTGGTAGACAGGAGATTTTACAAGCTTGTAGAGCAATCGCTCAAAAGGTACAACAAGGTATATTAAATCCTGATGAAATTTCTGAAGAATTGTTTGAAAGTCATTTATATACAGCCGGAATAACAGATCCAGATTTACTCATCCGCACCAGTGGGGAAATGCGACTTTCTAATTTTCTACTTTGGCAAATGGCCTATGGAGAAATTTATATTACCGAAACTCTCTGGCCAGATTTTGACAGAAAAGAGTTTCAACGGGCTTTATGTGCTTACCAGCAACGGGAAAGGCGATTTGGGAAAATTTAGGTGTAGGGGTGTAGGAGAGAAAGAATTCAGGAGTCAGGAGTCAGGAGTCAGGAGTCAGGAGTCAGGAGTCAGTAGTCAGGAGTCAGGAGTCAGAATATTTGAGAAATTGGTTAATTATCAAATAGGGATTTTTGAAGTTAGCCTGAAAAAGCAGACTGCTGATGGCTGTTCGCGTAGCATGCCGTTAGGCATTAGCTGAATGGTTACAAACAAATTATGAATTAAAAATTAAAAATGAAACATCTTTTCTGCCTGTTCCCTGTTCGCTTCTGCCTGAATTACGAATTACGAATTACCCAATTTATGGACCGCAAAATATGGCTTGTTCTATATCTTGCCGACTTAGGGAATATTTAAAAGAACGTTGGATATTCTGACCATTTTCTCCAGCTTGAATATATCTAACTGTAATTTGCTCTATATCTAGCCAAATTTCTGCTTGCCAGCTAGGTTTTTGCAATCGCCAACAATGTAATTCGTTTTCATCTTGTTGGCAGCCTTGGTCTTTTAGCCATTGTTCAATTTGTGGAAGTGGATGGCTATATAGAGGTGTATTGGAGGGAAGAATAGACATAAGAAATTTCAAATAGTACTTACAGCAGGCTACGCGAACAAAATTCAAAATTATTAGTTTGTATCGGGTGTGGAAGTTGGGAAATATGGGTGATTTGCTGTTGTGTATTTGGTGTGGTTGGGAGAAGTTGTGTTTATAAACTGGACTCACCACGAAGAACACCGATCGCGAGCGCTAATATCATACAACCCACAAAGGTTAAGCCTAACACAAATAATACAAAGATTTCTCCTGATGAGAGGGGGCGATAGCTTGCATCAAGATACATTGATTTTGACCAATCATGAGGTCGAGAAGCTCGATGGTTTAAATCTGTAGGTGCTTGAATGACACCAAACCGAGAATAACCAATTTTCAAATCATATCTTAAACGCCGTTCTGGATGGCTGAGAGTAGCGTAAGCCTCGTTAATTTGCTGAAATTTTTCTGTAGCAACTATCGCTGGTAATTCTGTAGTATCTGGATGATACTGTTTACTCAATTCCCGATAAGCGCGACGGATATCTATTACCGACGCGGAAGGATGAAGTCCTAGCAGGGCGTAATATATGATTTCGCGGCTTTGTGGCATTACCCCATTGTCATTCACGACCGTTTGAGTCACTTTGCTCAAAAATGTTTTTTATATTTTAAATCTTTTGGGTGCGGCTCTTCTGAAAAGACGTAATAATACATTCGCATTACACATTTCTGAATCAACCTATATCTACATTTCTGTTTTTTAACCTAAGAAACTAAAATCAAGCGATCCTTAGGATCGCTTTACTATCGCCTACTCCCTTCCCACTAAAAGAATAAGGTCATAGTAATGATGATAGTTGCCTTCATCATGATACCTTGCAATTTCTTACACCTCTTAGCTTTGCGTCTTTGCGTGAGGGATATTTATAGATTGTAAAACCTGACAACTAAATTAAATCCGCACGGGGTTTAAAGGTTTCAACTTCCCGCAATTTTTCATAAAGCTGTCTTTCTTCATCTGTAATATTTTTGGGTGTAACTATCTGAACTTCTACTAATTGATCACCGCGTTTTCCGTTTTCACCTGGGTAGCCTTTGTTAGCTAAACGGAATCTTTGTCCAGACCGGACAGCAGGAGGAACAGTCATTTTTACGGGACCGTCGAGAGTTGGTGCTTCGACTTGTCCTCCTAATACTGCTTCACTGGGAGTTACAGGAACTTGACAGAAGATGTTAGAACCTTCTAGTTTAAATAACGGATGGGGTTCAACGGTAATTTTTAAGTATAAATCGCCTCCACCAATGCCTTGATTTCGCAAGCGGATGGTTTGACCTGTCACCATTGCTGGGGGCATAGTTACTTCGAGCGAGCGCCCATCTTCTAAGCGTATCCTTTCATTACCACCTTGATAAGCTTTTTCTAGTGGTAAAGTTAATCTGGCTTCTATATCCCTGCGGGTAGTGCGGGGTGGGGTGTTAACTGTATATGAGACTTTGGTTCTGGGAGTCCGAAATGGGTCGGTAGTGGTTGTATTATCTGCTGTAGTTCTGCTATCTTTGCGACTCCTAACACCAATGACCTGATTAATAAAACTTTCAAAATCAGGAAACTCGCTAGGATCTACTTCTTGATTACTGCGACCGTTGTTAGGGCGATTATCTCCCCAAGCTTTGGGTTTTGGTGTCTGTTTACCACCAGCAAAGCCTTTTTGTTTCCAGTAGCGGCTAAACTGGTCGTATTGGGATCGTCGACTGGGATCGGAAAGAATTTCATAAGCCTCCCCAATAGTCTTAAATTTTTCTTCTGCTTCTTTGTTACCTGGATTAAGATCAGGGTGATATTGCCTTGCTAACCTGCGATAAACCTTTTTAATTTCTTCGCTAGAGGCTTCTTTATTTACTCCCAAAATCTCGTAATAATCGCGGAAATTTTGCAAATTTTGCATATTCATTAATGATCAATTATCTGTTATCAGTGGAGGAAGGCAAAAGGTAAGAGGTGAACCAACGCGGTCTTAGGGAGCCACTGTGGTGGACGGGTTTCCCCGCATAAAGCAAGTAAGTGGCGTGGTTTCCCCCATGTAGGCGCTTCCCCTTCCCGCAGGGTGCGACTGGAGAACCCGAAGGGTAAGAGGCAAAGGGCAAGAGTTTTTTAATTTTTAATTTTTAATGATTACTGTCACCTGTCACCTAATTTTCTTCTACCTCCTGCCTCCTGCCTCCTGAATCTAAAATCCAAAATCTCAAATTCCTTTACAGCCAATCATCGTCTTCATCCCAATTATCCCGGTAGGTGGGACGGCGGCGGTGTGGTGGAGGACTATCATAGGAGGGAGAACGATTGTCTCTACCATAGTCTCGACTATAGTCTCTGTTATTAGAATCGGGTTCCCGATAGTTTTCTCTGGAATAATCCCGTTCCCGTTCTTTATCACCAGTGAAGATGTCACGGATGGCACCAAATAGGTCTTCATCTTCATCTTCAGCATAATACTCTCGCACTTCGCGATTTAGCTCATACAGAGCATCTTGCAGGTCAGAGTAAGCTTGGTCAATACCGCGATCATCATTATCTTTTAAACTTTCACGCAGTTCCCGGCAAATATTGTCAATGCGTTGACGACGGTTACGGGCAAACTGCATCCCCATTTCCAAGGCTACTTCCCTCAATTGCCGTTCTGCTTGTAAAATCAATGCCTCGGAACGAGTGCGTTTTTCTACCCGTTCTTTCCTTTCCCGGTCAACATCAGCATATTTTTGAGCATCTTGAATCATGCGATTTACTTCTGATTCACTCAAGGTAGAAGCGCCTTGAATTGTGATACTCTGTTCTCTGCCAGTGGTACGATCTAAAGCCGTTACCTGTAAAATCCCGTTGGCATCAATATCAAAGGATATTTGAACCTGTGGGATGCCTCGTGGTGCTGGTGGGATGCCATACAGCTTAAATCTTCCCAAAGACTTATTATTTGCTGCCATTTCTCTCTCACCTTGGACAACGTGGATTTCTACGCTGTTTTGGTTATTTTCAGAGGTGGAAAAAATGTCGGAGCGTCGTACTGGTATTGTGGTGTTACGGGGAATGAGCTTTTTCATCACGCCACCAATGGTTTCCAGTCCTAAAGATAGGGGTGTGACATCTAACAGCAATACATCTTTGAGTTCGCCGGCTAAAATACCTGCTTGAATTGCTGCACCTACGGCCACAACTTCATCAGGGTTGACGTTTTCGTTGGGTTCCATACCTATGAAGTCCCGCACTAGCTGTTTTACTATTGGTATCCTGGTGGAACCGCCTACTAGTACAACTTCTTCAATATCTACTGGGGAAAGTCCGGCATCTTTTAGCGCCCTTTTGACTGGTGTTCGCACTCTGCTGATTAAGTCACCACATAGTCCTTCAAATTGCGATCGCGTCAGGCGTGTTTCTAAATGTTTAGGTCCGTCCTCTGTGGCGGTGATGAAGGGTAGGTTAATATCGGTGACACTGACAGCAGAAAGTTCAATTTTGGCCTTTTCTGCGGCTTCCATTAACCTTTGTAAAGCTTGGCGATCACTTCTTAAATCTACACCCTCTGCTTCTAAAAATTGTCCTGCCAACCAATCAACTATCTTTCTATCAAAATCATTACCACCTAATTGCGTATCTCCACTAGTGGCTTTAACCTCGAATATGCCGTCACCTACTTCCAAAATCGACACATCAAAAGTCCCACCACCCAAATCAAAAACTAAGATGGTTTCCGTTTCACCCCGATATAATCCGTAAGCCAAAGAAGCCGCAGTCGGTTCATTGAGAATTCGCAAAACATCTAAACCAGCAATTCTCCCAGCATCGCGGGTAGCCTGGCGTTGGGAATCATTAAAATAAGCTGGAACGGTAATTACAGCCCCAGTGACAGTTTCTCCCAAATAGCGACCAGCATCATCTGCCAATTTCCTCAGCACCATAGCTGAAATTTCTTCTGGGGTAAATTCTTTATTTAAGCGGGGACACGCAACTTTAATACTGCCTATTTCATCTTTGCGGATGGTATAGGGTACACGCTTGGAATCTGGGTTAAGTTCACCATATTTCCGCCCAATGAAGCGTTTAACTGCAAAAAAGGTATTTTGGGGATTAAGAACAGTTTGCCGTCTTGCCATTTGTCCAACCACCCTTTCACCTTCTTTGGTGAAGCCAACAACAGAGGGAGTTGTTCGCATACCTTCAGCATTGGCAATCACCACCGGCTTGCCACCCTCCATTACGGCGACTACTGAGTTGGTTGTACCCAAGTCGATGCCGACTACCTTGCCCATGCGTTACTTGTCTCCTAAGCGTGTCCTGTACGTCTATTATGATTAGATGGTACTACCTCTAGCTTGCTGCTAAATGATAAAAATTACCCAATGGTATAATTATCATCATTAAATTCAATAATTTACATAATTAGAGAAATTTTAGCTTAAGGTGCTACTTGCCAAACTAGGATAGCATTTGAAGAGAGGAAAAGAAGAAGAGGCTGTAGGGTGTGGGGCGTGGGGAACAGAGACAGTAATTTTCTCAATCACCAATCACGAATCACCAATTTGACTTTAAAACAACAATTACAAAATCATCTCCAAGAGATAGCATGGGAACGCGATCCCTATATGGCGAGTACCGGACATTTCTTTGTTCAAGAATACATTCGCCAACAACTTGCACAATGGGGAAGTGTGGAAATCCACACCTTTCAAGTCAGGGGTAAAACCTGTAACAACCTGATTTTAAATTTACCAGCCCAAACACAAAGGCAAGAAACAAAGTTACCACCCATTTTAATAGGCGCTCATTATGATGGTGTACCTTATACAGTGGCTGCTGATGATAATGCTACTGGTGTGGCTGTGTTGTTAGAGTTTGCTCACAGTTTTACCCAAATACCAGCTAGATATCCTTTGGGACTTGTTGCTTTTGATATGAAAGAATACGGCTTATTAGGTAGTGCTGATTATGCTGATTTATTACGTAAACAAGGACAACCTCTACGCTTGATGATAGCATTGGAAATGCTAGGCTATCAGGACTTTACTCCTGGTTGGCAAAGATACCCAGCTTTTTAGATAAGTTTTACCCCAACACTGGAGATTTTATTGGTTTAATTGGTAATTGGCGGGCTTTGCGCGATTTAATTAGTTTAAGTCGAAGTATTCGCCAAGTGGGTGTACCTAGTCAATGGTTACCAGCGCCCAATCGGGGGTTACTGGTTTCCCAAACTCGACTTAGTAATCATGCACCTTTTTGGGATCAGGGTTATCCAGCAATGATGGTGATAGATACTGCGTTTTTACGAAATCCAAATTATCACAAACCAAGTGATACTATTGCTAGTTCGGACTTAGACTTTCTGACTGGCGTGTGTGAGGGTTTAGAAATGGGGATTAAGAAGTTATAGAAAATTATTGGTTAATTTAGTTTAAACTTGATCTAATTTATTAAGTATTTACTAGATTTATGCTTATATTATCTTCTTTGAGTGCCAGAAGAATTCTTTATAAAATATTTTAATCTAAGAGCACGCATGATCCTGCTTTAAATAGAAATTTGGTTAGTTATCAAGGAAATAAACAAACTCCTTTTTCTTCTTGGTTCAAATATAGGAAAGGATTTTCAAAACCTCTAATTACCTAAATGTTACAAACATTAAAGCCTAATCCAGGTATAGTAATAGATCCATTTTCAGGAAGTGGAACATCACTCACTATTGACTGCTAGTAAATTAGGATGGATAACCACGGAAATTCAACTTCTACCAGTCGGCATTTTTGCTACTGAAGCTAGAATAATAGGGAGCATCCACTATTGGAAGATACACAGCTTTTAGCAGAATATAAGGATAAATAAGTGTGGATTAGCAACCATGAACCAGGATAGAAAAGAACGGACCAAAGCCTGCTTAAAAGAATAGGCAACATTGTTATATGAAGAAGCAGACAAAAGTCAGATAACAGACTTGGAAGGCATAGAAAAAACAGTAAGGAGTCAAATATTAGAAGTGGTAAGTCCAGAAATAGCCCTTTTTTTATCGAAGAAACAACCGGAAGGAAAATAGGTAAAACCAATAAAGTCAAAACCCCTTGCTAGGAGAACTAAAACTAAAAGCTAAATAGTTGCAGAGACTGGGTTTGAAGCCAAGAAATCGATTAAGTCCATTAGTTTAAAAGTGCTGCTTGAGGCTATCAGCTCAAGCTTTATTTAATAATTCTCGAGGCAAACAAGTTAAGAAGTTTTTCGACATAAGCGAAAAACATCCCACTGGCATTATTAACTACACCTACTACCAAGCTAAATAACTGTGTTCTATTGGTTCTGGATCTGTCGAATCTGCTATTAAACACATTGGAGCAAGGATTAAAATTTCTGGCGCATAGTGGAATGTTGAAAGTGTCTACCAAATCCTTTCCCTTCCTTGTGCTTATCTCAATGGTTTGCTTCCTATTTGAGTCTTTCTGCCAAAACTCGATGCTCCCGAATAATAGCTCAAAAAATAGATATACAGGAATTTAAAAGAGTAATATATAAACTGCAAAAACTAGATTACCAAAACTAGTATCAAGAAATTTATATATTTAAACATATAACAATTACTCATGATGCATCTTCCCAAATGAATGAAAAGTAATCAATGGGCTATTTATCTTATTGTCATGACTTTATTACAGATACGAATATCCAGAAGATACTGATATATATGCAGCTTTTTCTATCCTTGAAGATATTAGTTCTTCTAGAAAAGATGGGCAATATCTCCGCTGGTATTTTCGTTCAGGGCGTTCAAAAAGTAAATCTGAATTTAATAAAGGAGCAATTTTATCTTTTGAAGAGGCTATTGAACGTAAGCTTAAGCAAATTATATCAGACTTAGAGTGAAGTTCCATACAACTAGATTTATCTCATGATGATCAACTACCACAATTGTTCCCTAGCAAATTTGGCGATCTAGAAAATGTAGAACCTAACCTTTATGAAGGTTCATTTTTAGAAATTCTTCCTACTTTTCCAGGTGATAGTGTTGATTTCGTTATTACATCACCACCATATCTGAACTGATATGATTACACTCGTACCTATGCTCTTGAACTTGCATTTTTGGCATGTAGTGAAAATAAAGTCGAAAATCTACGTCAGCAAATACTTTCATGCACAGTATCAAATCGCGATAAACGTACATATTTATAATAATACTATATAAGTAAACAACTGGATAACGTTTTCTTAAAAATAGATTCTGTTTTTAAACAACAGGATGCACTACAAGAAATATTAATGACTTTAGGAAAAAATAAAAATGAAGGGACTTCGAATAATCAAAAGATTTACAGAATGGTACATAATTACTTGTATGAAATGTGTCTTGTTATCTATGAGTTAAGTCCCATTCTCAAATCAGGTGGCATAATCACAATAGTTAATGATAATTTCAAATACGCAGGGGAAGAGATTCCTGTAGATTGAATTCTATCAGATATCGCAGAATCCTTTGGACTGACAAATAGATCTATTTAGACACTAGGAAGAGGAAGTTGGGAAGACTGGAAAAACTGGGGTATTGGAGAAGATACGTTTGCTTATATCAGTAACCATTCCGAATTAGAACTTATTCAAGTATTTTGTCACCCTCGTTTAATTCGAGAACACTCTTTATTATTAGCCTACTATCGTAGTATATCTGTACTTACTCAAGAAGCAGTTCAGTATTTAGCTAAAGTAAATTTAAAGAAGATTGAAGCTAATGAAGACAATAAAATTCCTCTAACAGAAGATAAAGCTTTGACAGTTTCCCGACTATTTAATGAACACATATCTCTGATTATTGATAGTTCAATTGACAGCCTGACGTAAGCAGAATTATATGGCACAATACTAGCTTCAACTGGAGCGCAAATTGATGGTTCTTGGCGTAATGCTATTGGAGAAGAACCTGAACAGGTTGTACAGGGACTACTGATCAAAGAGGCAAAAGAACGTAATTTAATTTAGTTGTTGCCTTTCTTCCACTTAAGGGTATTGAAGTTGAAATATATAATCCTGATAAAACTGAAGCACAATTAGCATAGGAAATGTAGAAGCGTATCGGGGTCTAATGTTGGCTAATCATACTTCTGTTCTTTTCTCACAAGAACCAGATATTTTACTTCTGAATAATCAGGGGAAAACAGTTGGTGTGATTGAAGTGAAAGGAGTAACTGATCCTGCTGGTGCATTAGAAGGTTATGGTACTGCTAAAAAATCTTTTGAAGAAGCATTGTGTATAAATCCAGAAGTACAAACTATTCTTATTGCTAATTGTATTACACCTGAAGATAAAAATCGGATTGAGAATGCTCCAACAATATCTACCTACTTTAACTTGACAGAAATACTGAGGGAAACATTGAAAATATACGATCAATCTCTTAAAAGAGTATTTTCAACACTATATGGATGATATATATCAATATCATCTAGAAATCATATGTTTTTGGTGTATGAATGTAGGCTAGGTCTTAAACTCATTAAATCATCAATGTTGCGTTTCATGTTCGTACAAATATTATCCAGAGGTAAATCATTATCATCATAGCCAAAGGGATTTTCATTTTCTAGACTAATAGCTTCAATCCCTAACAAACTAAAACTCACTAAAGCCGAAATTATCCCTGTCCACAAATCCAAACTTGCGACAACTTGAAATAGTAGTAATAAGCAATATAATAAGAGTCATTGTTTCAAATGTATGGCATAAGATAGAGGAATTGGTGTTTTCAGAATTCTTTCACAAGCTCCTAAGTTATCAACTAAATTATTCAATAATTCTTGCATTGATATTAAGTGCTAACTATTTAAGCAATTCTAATTATACTATTATTGTAAATAATCGCCAATCCAAAAGGCAATTTCTATAGGTGGGTTATTGACAATTTTTCGATTCTGGTATTTTTCTGCTGGCATTAATGCTTCTAACTCTAAATTAATTTTTTCTCCTCTCAGTTGTAATTTTGTTGCTACGGCAAATGCTAATAATAAATTTAAATCTATGAATTTGTTATCTTTATCTTCTAAAGAATTTTCGTCAACTGATACCCAAATTTTTCGTGCTAGGTTATGGATAGTATTTACCATTGAACCCCAAATTTTTCTACCTTCCCAATACCTTTCATAAGCGGTGTTGGTACGAAATACTAGTAATAAACCTAAAACTATACTGGGAATAAAAGTCCCTAAAACTGGTTTGGGAACTGGTAGTTTATACTGATAAAGTATAGAAATGAATACACCGAACATCCCGCAAAATATCACTTTTTGATAAATAGCTAAGATGACTGAACCTTTTATCTGGAAAGCTGTTATAAACCATCTCTGCTTCTTGGTTGCCATGCAATTTCTCTTAACTCAGATGTTTGCAAAAAAAGCGATCATGTGGAATATTAAATCTGAGTTAAAATATACAGGTGCTCGCTACATTTGACAATTCTCGATTCACTAAGCAGCACTTCGTGAAGCATTAAGACAAATTAAATTACTATATGGCTACTATATGGGATGGGTATATAGTTCTGTATTCTTTAACTTGAGAATAGCTTATTATCATGTATGTAAGCATTTAATGCAGTCATTAAATGTAACAAATATTTACTCTAAATTATGAAAGCATAAAAATTAGAAAATCTGTTTTTGGCATTGCAAAAGTTAGCCATGCATATATATTATCAGATATATTGACCTATTTATCCTTTGACTCTGCTGTTATATATGTCTAAGACTTACGCCGTTGAAATCAACCACCAAGGCAAAATCTATAATTTGCAAGTTCCAGAAAATGAAACCATCTTAGCTACTGCAGAAGCAGCGGGTTTAGAAATGCCGGCTTCTTGTCATGCTGGGGTTTGTACAACTTGTGCTGCTTTGATCACTGAAGGAAGGGTAGATCAATCTGAGGGTATGGGTGTAAGTCTAGACTTGCAAGAAGAAGGTTATGCACTGCTTTGTGTTTCTAAACCTCTTTCTAATTTAAAAATTGAGACAGAAAAGGAAGATATAGTTTATCAAAGGCAATTTGGTAAAGATCAGTAAATTGGGGAATGGGAATTTAATTTTGGATTTTGGATTGTATTTAAATTAACTCCAATCTAAAATCTACGATCTAAAATTTTTTACCAATTGCCAAAATATAGTTGTATTGTAGAAATCACAAAGACATAGGTTTGACCATCATGACTACTCATTTTATTACTGCCGAAATCGACTTGCAACAAACTCCGACAGAGTTGCAGAAAGCTATTGAAGCAGAATTGAAAAAACAAGGTGAACCCCTGCGCTGGGCTATTACTGCGGTGGATAAAGAACAGGAAAAAGCAACTGTAGAAGCTGTTGTTACTACAGGTAGTAATCGGTAAGAAATTATATGATTGTAGCGATTGATCATCATCTTACCTAAATAATCATGCACCGACCATATACAGCGGTTTTAATTATTCCTACTGGCATTGGGGCTGCTATTGGGGGATACGCGGGAGATGCCTTACCAGTAGCCAGAGTTATATCACAGGTGTGCGATCACTTGATTACTCATCCCAATGTCTTAAATGGTGCAAGTTTATACTGGAATATTCCCAACGCTTCCTATGTTGAAGGTTATGGACTTGATCAATTCGCTGCTGGATGCTGGGGTTTACGTCCTGTCCATAGTAATAGAGTAGGTTTGCTTTTAGACCAAGGAATTGAACCTGAATTAATGCTGCGACACCTGCAAGCCTCAGATGCAGCCAGAGCTACATTAGGATTAAATATTACCAATCATGTCATTACAGATTCGCCCTTGGACGTAGAATTAAGCATTTCTGCCTCTGGTGCAAGTTGGGGAACAATAGGCAACCCAGACAGCTTATTAAGGGCAGCAGAGATATTGATTAAAAAAGAGAAAGCAGAAGCGCTCGCAGTTGTTACCCGTTTTCCCGATAAAATAGATGAAGAAGCAGCCCAAAACTATCGTCATGGTAAAGGCGTAGATCCACTAGCAGGTGCAGAAGCCGTAATTAGTCATTTATTAGTCCGAACTTTTCAAATTCCATGCGCCCATGCGCCAGCCCTTGCTCCAGCATCCCCAGATCCTGATTTATCACCCTGTTCCGCTGCCGAAGAATTAGGTTATACTTTTTTACCTTGTGTCTTTGTCGGCTTAAGTCGCGCTCCCCAATTTATCACCAAAAGAGAAGTTATCAATTCTTTACAGGCAGATATTTGGGCAGATCAAGTTGATGCTGTTATAGTACCGGCAAATGCTTGTGGTGGCAACGCATTGCTGAATTTAAGCCAGAACCAATGCCAAATAATTACAGTGGCAGAAAATAAAACTTTGATACAAGTCCCTGCGCCAGCTTTGGGAATCAAATCTATACAGGTAAACTCATATTTAGAAGCAGTAGGTATCCTAGTCGCTCACAAAGCAGGTATTAGTCCTTGGTCATTAGTAAGAGAATAGGTGACAGGTGACAGGTGATAGGTGACAGCGAAGAGGGAAAAATAACAACTGATAACTGATAACTGATAACTGATAACTGATAACTGATAACTGATAACTGATAACTGACCCATTACCTAAACGCCTGTGGTTGAACAACAAAAACAAGAACCAGAAATTCCCTATCTTACCCGCACCCAAGTGCTTGTAGCTATGGGCGCAACAGCTATTCTTTTGTGGATACTCGCCAAGGTGTGGTTACGCTTTGGCAATGTTTCTTTATTTAAGTTGTATTGGTATCCCAGAGATTTATTTTTGGGAGTGGGGTTGGGCTTAGGTATTACTCTTTTAAGCGGACTAACTCATCGCTTTTCTGCTCCTTATCGTAAAAGTGCAGACTATTACCTAGAAATTGTACTCAAGCCTTTAGCTTTGCCAGACTTAATTTGGCTGGGATTGTTACCGGGGTTAAGTGAAGAATTATTATTTCGCGGTGTGATGCTACCCGCTTTAGGTGCTGATCATGTAGCGGTTATTGTCTCCAGTCTTTGTTTTGGTATTTTACACCTTAGTGGTTCAGAACAATGGCCTTATGTGATTTGGGCAACTATTATTGGCATTATTTTTGGATATAGCGCCCTATTAAGCGGCAACTTATTAGTCCCAATTGTCGCTCACATCCTGACGAATTGGCTATCTAGCTATTTGTGGAAAATACGGCGATTCAGCTAAAAAATAAATTACACCCAGAAATTGTTAACAATTTCTGGGTGTAATTTATACCCATCTAACTCTTTTTTGTAAAAACGCTTACAAACTGGCTTGTTCCTTAGAAATCATCAAGATACTGACTCAGACGAATAATTACAGGGTCAACCTCTTGGGGAGTGGGATCAGGAGTAGAAGCAGAATTATTAATTACTTCTACCATTGGTACTGATGAAGTAAGAGGCTGAGTAGATCCTCCTTGACTAAGGATAATTGCCAGTTGTGCTACTTGTTGACTAAGCTGCACGATCTGGTTTTCCATTGTCTGCAAACGATGGGATTCCTTAGCAAAAAAACGTTCCTCAAGGCCAGCTAATTGACGTTGCAATTGACCGACTTGTTGTTCTATCGGCAGTGCTGCTGTATTCGGAGAAGGTCGTACAGAGTCCGGTACACATAAAGCTTGCCAAAGAGCTTCTTTACAGAGGTCGCTGAAAGTCTTTTCGGGCTGTGCCTCCAAGTAGCTTTCCACCTGTGCCAACAAACTCTCATCAGCAATTTCTGGATTAAAAGTGACGGATTTAACTACCTTTTTTGACCATTGGAACATCAGTTTTATTACCTAGCAGCGCGAACAGCAGATAATTGCGCCTCTCCATAAATATACTGCCCTAAAGCATTAGCTTGGCGTGAGGGTGCCGCCAAATGGGCATGAATTTTGGCTTCTTTGAGCAGACGTTGTACATCTTCCCAGAAGAACTCACCACCGCCACCTGTGATAATCACATCAGTTACACGCTCTGGTAACCAGGCTAACACGATCGAGCAAATTTCCCGTGAGAACTGCTCTGTGAGGTTAGGGAGAAAATCGTCTAGGTTAGCGGGTTTGCTTGCACCTTTAGGACGATAAAAGCGATCACCTTTGGGCTTGTTTACAGCAGAAATCAGTGCTAGAGATTGACTATCAGCACCTTCTATTTCCTTAGCCACCATTTCATAAAACTTGCTCATACCAAAGTCTTCACTCTTGGAAGCACCTCTAGCAAAGCGGAAGTTATCAACCATCAACAAGTCAATGGTTTGATGTCCAATATCCACTATACCCACTGATACCTTTGTCAAATCAGGCATCGAAGAGCCTTTATTTGGTTGGGTTTCACACCACAGCAAGCTACCATAGCCTTCTGGCATTACCCAAACTTTAGTGACGTTTAACGATACAGTTTCGCCACGGAAATTCATCACATGGGGACCACTAATCAAACTCATCAGTTGAGCTTTTTCCCGTTCAAATTGCTCTAGAGAAAGGAAAGGCAAACCAACGATGACAGAAATTTCATCTTTGAGCTTAAAGTAACCAGCGGCTACCAGAACTTTAGCTAGTGCATCTTCTACCTTAGATTGGCCTACTCCTAAATTAGCACCAAAATCTGCTGCCAGTTGACCCACAGCATATCCGTTACCTTGATATTCCATCCACAAATCCATCAAAGGATCTGTGGCTTTAGATTCAAACACACCACCGCGTATTTGTTCTATTGACATTTGCTTAACATTGGCAGGAATGAAAGCAACATTGGCAGGTTCGCGGTTGACACAAGTTTTGGTAGAGGTTCTACCTAAATCCACGCTGAGAATATTTTTCCCCGAAACACTAACTGGCTTATTAACATTGTTGTTTATAGGGGTTGGAGCTACTCGATTCATAGGGATAGCTGCGGCATTCATTGGGTTAGCTACGGGAGGTTGGTCTGTCATGAAAGCTCCTATGTGGTGACTTAACTGTAAAAAGTTATCATGCCCATCTTACAAAAATGCAAGGTCAGAAAAATTTTCAGTTGGGTCAAGTGTAGCTAGAAATACGTCAAAAATTATTGTAGGCGATTGAAAATTTAGCATTATTCTGGGTTAATAGCGCAGACCAAATTTTCACATACATATTATTTAACTGTTAACTTACTCCTATCCTTCAAACCAACAGAGAACCAAATTCATCTCCGAGTTCGTTGGCCTTGGCGCTTGAGTACCCAAGAAAAGAATACTAACACTAAACCCGACAAAACTATTTTAGATAAAGGCGCAAGGTACTTGTCGACAAGTTCATACTGACTACCCAACCAGTATCCTGAAAATGTCAACAAGCCAACCCAGGAACCACTCCCCAGGATTGTGTAAAATAAAAAGGAAGGCAAGGGCATATTACTCATACCTGCGGGAATGGAGATTAAGGTACGGATTCCCGGCACAAGGCGACCAATTAATACTGTTTTGCTACCTTGTTTATTAAACCAGCCTTTAGCCTTATCAATATCTTCGCTCGATATAGTCAGCCACTTACCGTACTTGTTAGCCAAAGCTTTCAAGGGTCGTTCTTCTAAAAACTTACCTGGATAGTACCAAATTAGTGCGCCCAGTACAGAACCCACAAGTCCTGACAAAAATACGCCTACTATATTCAGCTTTGCACCTCCTGGTTGATAGGGGCTGGCTGTAAATCCTGCCAGTGGCATGATCAATTCAGAAGGTATGGGGGGAAAAAGGTTCTCTATGAACATCAGCAAAGCGATTCCCACATATCCCAGGGAGTTGATTGTGTTAATTATCCATTCGAGCATATTGGTAATTGGTAATTGGTAATTGGTAATTGGTAATTAGATGCTTATTCCCTATTCCCTATTCCCTATTCCCTATTCCCTATTCCCTATTCCCATCTTCTAGACAGTTGGCGTTAGTGATTGTACTCTTGATTCGGATTGCCAGTCTAATGGATTCCAAACCCGTTCTTCCAAAGCCATCTGCTCAATTAAACTCGCTAATCTCAGAGCTTTGAGGGCTTGTTCACCACCCACTGAAGGCTGATTGCCACCATGCACGCAGTTGACAAAATGCTCTAATTCTGCACTGAGAGGTTGAACGTTACTAGTATAGACTTTTTCTATTAAACCATCTTGTCTGTAAAGGACTTGTCGATGGTCGTTGAGAGGGTTGGTATTAGTTTGGCGATGAATCAAAATTTCATTCTTCAGGAAATCGGCTTCCGTGAATGAGTTTTTGCAATGGGCAACAATGCGGCGGATTTTGCGGTGAGTAACTTTACTGGCAGTGAGAGTAGTGACAATACCGTTGGCAAACCCTAAAGTCGCAGTCACATAATCTAAATAACCAGAGTCTAGGGAACGAGTGCCGTTAGCTGTCAATTTCACGACGGGAGAACCAGCTAATTCTAAAAGTAGGTCAATGTCATGGATCATTAAATCCAACACTACGGAAACGTCATTAGCCCTAGCTGAATAAGGACTCATTCGATGAGCTTCTAAGGCTAGTAATTCTTCCGTTTTCAGGACTTGACTGAGTTCTTTAAATGCTGGATTGAAACGCTCAATGTGACCTACTTGCAAAATACATTGGGATTCGGCAGCAGCGTTTACGAGAGATTCTGCTTCAGAAATACTTGCAGCGATCGGTTTTTCAATCAAAACATGAATTCCCGCCAACAGGCAGTTAATGCCCACGGCATAATGTAAGCGGGTTGGTACGGCAACACATACTGCATCTACATGGGGTAGGAGATCGCAGTAGTCTTCAAAAAAACGTACCTTGTATTTGCTTGCGGTCTCTAAGCCGCGCTCAACGTTAATGTCTGAAACACCTACTAATTCAACATCTTTCATTGAACTCAGTACGCGGGTGTGATGTTGTCCCATGTTACCGACCCCAATCACGCCTATGCGGATTGATCGTGGCTGGTTGCGCTGTGAATATAGGTTTGCTTCTGCCACTGACATGCTATTTTGCACTATTATTTTCTCCTCAACCACCAAATTTAGAGACGCTACGGTCGTTGGCCTTTATACTGAAGTGCCAGGTGCGATCCGTCTAAAACCATCCAGATGCTAACATAGTGGCTCTATTTATGAAGAATTTCAAAGTTTGTGTTCAGTTCCCACTATATGGCTATGTTTTAGATAGATAGATAGTTATTAATTGCTGCATTTTTTGTAATTGACACAAAAGACAATGTGTTGTTTTGTTGACTTTACAAGTTCTGTTAAACCTAAGTGACAGTTCTCAGGTTGCAGTTGAGCAATTAATTACCGAAATATCTACTTGATTTTCGTACTGTTAAATTGAATACGTTGAAATTCCAGTAAACTTATTAACTATAATAATTCTCAGCAAGATTGTCTGTAAGAATTTTGCCATAGATACGGTAGATTATTGTTCTCATTTTAAATTTAATTTTCTGTTTGTTGCATTTTGTTGATTGTCTCACCTTTTGGGTGAAATTGGTGTTAGTGATTTTTTAGGGTGATTTTGAGTGATGAAAGCTGTAATTTTGTTGTCTGGGGGATTGGATTCTTCTACGGTTCTGTACCAAGCAAGGGCTGATGGTTGTGAGTGTTATGCTATTTCTTTTGATTATCAGCAGCAACACTGCCGAGAGTTGCAGTCAGCTGTCCTTGTGGGGAAATCTGTGGGGGTAGTTCAACATCAGGTAGTGAATTTTGATTTACGGCTATGGGGTGGTTCTGCGTTGACTGATGATGCGATTGCTCTACCTCAAGCCCGTTCCCTAGATGAAATGTCACAAAATATTCCTGTCACTTATGTACCTGCCCGTAATACTATCTTCTTGAGCTTTGCTTTGGGCTATGCTGAGGTGATCGCCGCTGAAAGGGTTTATATAGGCGTTAATGCTTTAGATTACTCTGGTTATCCAGATTGTCGTCCCGATTATATCCAAGCAATGCAAGAAGTTTTCCGCTTGGGAACCAAACAAGGGCGTGAAGGACAACCAATTAACATTATTGCACCATTAGTTAATTTGAAGAAAACTGAAATTATCCAACTTGGTAATCAGTTGGGAGTTCCTTGGGAATTAACTTGGTCTTGTTATGCTGGTGGTGATAAAGCTTGTGGTGTGTGTGATTCTTGTCGGTTGCGGTTAGCGGCTTTTGCTGAGTTGGGATTAGAAGATCCTGTAGATTATGTGTAGCTCACTTTATTTTATAGCTTGTTTCTCCCAGATTCAAGCATCTGTCACCTAAAAATAATTGTAAAAATATCACACAAATCAGCCGCAAAATGAAAAACGATAAAATCTTTTATACTCTCTTTCAAGTTTTTACAAAACTGATTTTTCAATTAATAGGAGAACCTCCCAATGTTTCTCAAAGCTTTATAACCCAAATTCCGCACCCTAAAGTGCCACAGAGAGAAGTTACGGAGACAAAAAATCCAAGGGAGCATAAAAACAAAAATATGCAGTGAAAAAAGGCATTGGAGAAACAGTAAAGCACCAAAAATAGCATCAAAAGCTATTCTCAATAAGGAGCAATAAGAAAGAACACCGCCCAGAGTAGTTAACAGATAAATGAAGATATTCAAGAGATAAATCATAACTTAGACTAATGGATGAAGTAAAAAAAGAAATTGTGGACATAGTAAAATAGAGCTATCTCTCAAAGAGATTAGGTTATTTTCTGATAGAAATTAAATTAATAGAGATAAAAACTAGGTAACTAATTGATAGTAGGGAAAACAATGCTCTGGTAAAAGATTCACAATGAAATCTCTCTCTTGAGTCCAGTAACAGATGTATTTTTCTTGGTTAAGTGTAACTAAATGAATAGACTGAGAGCATGGAAAAATCCAGCGTAAAGTGGGGCGGTCAGTTGGTTTGCCCAATTGATTTTTTACTCTTGATTTAGACTCTCTCACAGCGGTTCTAATTTGTCGTTGCCCTAAAGTATAAACCAGCAGACATAAACCCATCATCATTCCCAGGGACTCTATTCTCTCTGGACTTTTTAGGAAAATACTGTCTGCAAAAAATAATGGGTCTTTGAGAAAAGCAAAGCCTCTCTGGCAAGACTATTGAGCTTTATATTCACTCAAGATGGAGTCATGGGTAAGTTCATTGGAATCCAAAAGGTTTGTAGCAATAATAAAAGGCCCTGCCCTCAGAAATTCTGTATTAATTTTACTTTCATTCTGGGAGACTGTAGCTGATATTTCAGAGGATATCTCTCCTGAACTATCTTTTTTCTTAGATTTGATTTGAGTAACTTTACTCTGGTTAATTTGGTGACATTTGAATTGTTTGAATAGGTTAGATAACCCCTTGATAGCATCAGCTTCACAAGCAAATTTTTCTGGTGATAACTTTTTAAAATCTTGCACAGCTTTTGATTGTGCCTTGGTAATTTTTTGTGAGAGCTTATCCAGGTCTGATTCTCTTCTTTCTTGACTTTGGACTACTAACCATCTTTGTTCTATTCCTACATAATTTACTGTTCTTGACGCTAGTTTATATCCGGGTAAGTTACTATCAACAAATTCTGGTTCTGGTAATTTTGATATTCATGATTGTGCTGATTTTACGCTTAATGGCACTGGACATAACCAGCTTAAATATGACATCATTCCCAGATTTGATTCTGTATATAAGGCCCAGTCTGCTACTATGAGACTGTTTTTTAACTGTTTTTGGTACTCTACTGCTATTTTACCAAAGCATGATGAATCTGCTTGGTTTCCCGATGCTAGTTTTAAAAATATATATTGGTATGTCTCCATCTCCTGAACATATCATTTCTATGATGCACTGTTTTAACTCCGGTATATGGTCACCAGAATAACCGTAGGTGATGGTTATTTCTTTTGCTGATTTTACTGCTAATTCTTCTAGTTCTTGATTATTTCCTACTTTTTGACTCTCAAATATTACTTCTGGTAAGCTGGTATTATATTGCCCATGTACGTCCATTTATGATGAGTCTAGATGGCCTGCTCATAGGGATACTCCAAATTTTTGGGCTGCTTTTAAGGCGACAAGAAAAAATATTCTATCCAATCCTTTTATAAATAGTTTATCCATGAGTCTCCCCAGTTTATCGTCATTGAGATATTCTGGTTTTACTCCTAGTCCTATTAGATACTCACAGGGGATTGTTTCAAAATCTTGGGGAACCTATATAAGGGTTTTTATACAAATCCTAACCCGTTGATTATCATGGCTTTTACTACATGACCCGGACTTAGTTTCTCTCCAATTTCAAGGATTATTTCTACTACTCCTATGGCGTCTATTATTCCTGCTACTATGCCTCAATGGTCTAGGTTTTGAATTTCCATTTTTTGAAGCTTTGATTTCACAAAAGAATTATCCACAACTCCTGTTGTGATTAAATCATTTCTTCTTCTGTTCTAATTTAATTTTTAAATCATTAAATTTTCTTTTCTTTTATCTTCTTTACAAAACTTTATTCTCTCACTCTATTGCCATTTTCATGATACTTGTTCTTATTAAGCCTTTTCTTCCTTGCAGGAGCTTTAGTTCTCGTGTACTACTATCTGTGACAGTTAGGGTGCGGAAGGTGGGATAAATTTGAACCCGTTGGAGTCAAGGAATTAGCTTTTCGCCTAGATGGTGTATTCTTTCTAGATGAATATCATCCTGATTATCCCATTTATTTTGTTGAAGTACAATTTCAAAAAGATGATGTTTTCTATTGGCGATTTATCACAGAAATCTTTATTTATTTGAACCAGTATAAACCCTCACATCCTTGTCATGCCATAGTTATCTGGACAAACATACCTTAGATGAAGGTTTACCATTAGCTTATCAAGAATTATTGGTCAGTCAAAATATTCACACGATATACTTGGATCAACTCAACCAAGAGTCTAGCAACTCTCTGGGTTTAGGGATTATCAAATTCAGGAGCAGAAGCAACTGAAACAGTAGAGTCCTTAATTAACCAAGCAAAACAGGAAGTTACTGATGAAGTGAATTCAACAGAAACTCCTAGAATTAATTAAAAAACTGATCGTTTATAAATTTCCTCAAAAAAGCCGTCAGGAGTTAGAAAAAAAGTTCAACTTAACTGAATGGAGACAAACAAAATTCTATCAGGAAGCAAAAGTAGAGGCTGAAGAAGAAGGAAAGTTAAAAACTGTGCCTTTGTTATTAACACTAGGATTAAATCTCAAACAAATTGCCCAATAGTTAGAAATAAATATTGATAAATTTCGTCAATTGACAGCGAATCAGAATAATTAATTGTCTTGAGTGCTCGCCTCCAGAACTGGGCTTCCAAATTCCATGATTCCCGGTGCTCGCTAAACAATTTAAGCTGAACATTCATCTAGTAACCTTCTGATTTGAATTTGGTGCAAGCGTGGTCCGATAACTGATATTACAGTGAATTCAAGATTACCATAGTGGAATATTTCGCCTTTAGCGGGGATTTTTTGCCACTGGTAGAGTACAAATCCTCCTAATGTTTGATATTCTCGTATCAGAGGTAAATTGAGATGTAAGACCTCATTGAGTTCTTCCAGATTCACTTGTGCTTGTACTAAAAATGTTTGCTTATCTAACATTTGAATTAGTAAGTCATCACTAATTCCTGGTTCACCGGCATTACCGATAATTTCTGCAATTACATCTTGAATTGTAACTAATCCCACAGTACCACCAAATTCATTCACCACAATCACCATAGCTGGTTTTTCTTGCTGCATCATTGGCAAAAGTTCACTCAAAAGAGTTTGTTCTGGAACAAAGCGAGGAGAACGCATCCAAGGTTGAATTTGTGTTTCTAAATTCAGTTTTCCAGTAGCTAAAGGTCTTGCTAAATCTTGAAAATAAACAATACCGCAAATATCGTCTAAAGATTCACCAATAATGGGATAACGGGAATGCCCTGTTAAGATCATTTCTTGTAGTAAGGTGTGGAAACTAGCATCTTCTGGTAAAGCGATAATGCTAGTACGGGGAATCATGACATCTTCAGCGGTTATATCCCCAAATTCAAAAACATTATTGAGTAATTCTCGCTCTGATAACTCTAAACCGGTAGATTCTCGTTCTGTTGAGATAATTAATTGCAATTCTTCCGGAGTTACAGGAGGTCGCCAGCTCTGACCAGTGTATTCAATCCCAAATAATCTTAATAGGTAGCGTGTGGATTGGTTGAGAATCCAAATCACAGGACTGAAAAAACGAACAATAGCTTTGACAGAAGGACCCAAAAACCTTGCCAGTTTTTCTGAATACAACATAGCTACTGATTTAGGAAACAATTCTCCTAAAACAATTTGTAAATAAGCAATTAAAAAAAAGGTGATGGGAACTGAGAGAGAATGTGCCAGAACGTTACTTAAACTGATGGGTACAGTCCAGGATTTTAACCATTCTTCCATCAGCACAACAATTGTACTTTCTCCAATCCAACCTAGTGCCAAACTAGATAGGGTAATACCTAATTGAGCCGTAGATAGCAACCTGTCAATACTACGTTGTAACATTTCCACTGCGATCGCAGGTATATCACCAGCCTGAACCAGCTGATGAATCCGAGTGCGCCGCACCGTTACCATTGAAAATTCCGCCGTGACAAAAAAGGCATTAATTGCAATCAGCAATAGCACTGACAACAATCGTAACCCCACATCTGTCCAAATTAACTGAGGAAAACCACTCACCGCTAACGCTCGTGTAAAACTTACGCCGATACTAAAACGCTAACAATAGCATTTCTATTTTTCCACAGGAATATCGGACACCTGTAATTTTAGTTTTTGAGCAGGATAATCCGTTAGCGCCAAGGAGATGTTACCCACATCATCAAGTAAAGCAGTAGGAATGCTCACTGTACCCGTAAATGTCGAACTCTTGCCAGGTAATTCTGCGGGTAACCCTTCCGTAATGGCGCTCAATGTTCTACCTTTATCATCTGTGACATCTAAAAAACTATATAAAAACCTCACAGAATCAGCGCCTTGGTTTTGCATTTTCACTTTTAGTAATAAATCACCACCAGAGTAGCGAGCCGATTGTACAGATAACATTACCCCCTCACTCTCAGCCACAACCGGGAATCCAGGTTGCAGTTTTTCTTCCGTCACTTCTTGAGGCTTGTCCTCAGTTTTGGGCTTCCGGGTTTTTATTTCTTCATCTTCTTCCAGTTTTCTGATCTTTTTATCATTTTTCTTATCATCCATCCGCGATTTGACAGTTTTCAGAATATCCTCTTCCTTTAATAAGGTGATTCCCCCTGCAAGCTGCTGAGAGTTATTAGTCTTACCGCTGGCAAATTTACTTGCAGGACGACCATCTGGTGAGGTGACACCCTTGAGAGCAGAACTTCCCATCGAAAACCCCAAAAATGCGCTCACAGAACCTGCTCCCAACATTAGGGTCAACAAAATCAAGGTCAGAACTACAGTGGAATTTATTTTCATCGTTGACAAGCTATAACAAACTAACAATATTTTATTTACAACTATTAACAAAGCAAACGGAAGGAGGCAGTTGTTCAACCCTTCAACAAGCTCAGGGGATCCCAGGCTGACCAAGTAGGTAGGAAACAGAGATTTTTGTGTACTTGATTTTTCCCCTATACCCCACACCCTAGAGTTTTCAATCAGATTCTACAACCTGATCAAATTTTTTTAATTTTGCCACGGTTGTAAAATCATGCTACAGTTATAGACGTGCATTTGTCTAAAAGTCAATAATCATTGACTCAAGCTTAAATAATAACAAAGAGTTAGCATTTAGGCTTATGTAGACAAAACTAAAATCTAGTACAACAAGCGCCTTTGGCCGATTGGGGAGGCAACGAACTCATAATTCGTCTTCAGGCTGGTTCGATTCCAGCAGGGCGCATTTTAGAATTATCTAGTTGTAATCACAGTTTCGTATTGGGAGAACCGTAGTTACTTAACTATCTACTTTCTCTCAGTACAAATAATTGTATCCCTAGAACGACTACTTAGGGGTAATTAGTTGGTTGACATAAAATTGTTGACATAAAATTATTGCATATTATTTTTTAATATAATTAAATTGAGACTTTCGAACCATGAAAACGATATCTCCAACAGGTGTAGTATTCATCACTACAGGAACGCTAACAGGTGCGAGGATATCTTCCACAGTTGGAGGTATGGGAATAGCAGGAAGCTTTGGTGCAGTAGGAATAGGTGCAAATTATATCACTGCGGCGGGTGCGGTTATAGGTGCTGCTATATACGGTGCATTTACATGAATAGCAACAGGTGACACAGCCGCTTTTAGCATAATGGTAATAGGTGCCATCGGTGGTTTTGGTTTTTCTAATATTGTTGGTGGAATAGGATTTGTAGCGCCTAAAATTGGGTTAGCTTATGGTATTGGTGCAGTACCAATGACGGGAATAGGTGCAGTTTTAGGACTTGCTGCTTATGGTATCTATCGTCAAAGTGTTAGATGATTCAGAATTTACAGAAACTCCCATGCAAGTTTTTGAACGAATATAAGCCAAAGTTTTAGAAATGGACTATTACAGCGCCGCATTAATAGAGTTATCTGGTGAGAATATTAATCAAAAATTTGCAGCTTTGGAAATTGAGGATGATTTAGAAACACTTAAAGCTAAACTAAATAGTAGCTCTCCCCAAGTTGAAATAACAACCGTTTCTATCACCAACCAATTACCCCACAAGTGGCAATGTGTAAAAATCCTCAAAGGACATTTTGGGGCAGTGAATGCAGTAGCTATTCATCCTGATGGTGGAATTTCAATTAGTGGTAGCGATGATAGACAAGTCAATTTGTGGAACTTGAAAACTGGAAAATCTCTATCTACCTATATATTCTCTCTGGACAAGCTGAAGCACTTTTATCTGTGGGTATTAGTCCCGATGGAAAGTAGATAATTAGCGGTAGTGTAGATCGAAAAATCAGCAGTTGCCAATTGGATAAAAAAAATTTCACCGCACATTCTATTATTTAAATTCTCCCTACAATCACAACGGTTTTGTCAATACAATTGCTTATAGTTCAGACGGTAAAATTATTGCTAGTGGGAAGTACAGATAAAACTATTAGAATTTGTGGACCATATACCGGACAATAAAAACGCATTTTCAACGGGCATAGTGATGCGGTGTTAGCAGTTGTTATAAGTCCCAATAGTACAACTTCACTTAGTGGAACTACTGGTACAACCATCAGAATTTGGGATTTACAACCCACATTCGGCACCCTAAACTGCCACAGAGAGAAATTACGGAGAGAAAAAATCCAAGGGAGCATAAAAACAAACATATACAGTGAAAAAAGGCATTGGAGAAACAGTAAAGCACCAAAAATAGCATCAAAAGCTATTCTCAATAAGGAGCAATAAGAAAGAACACCGCCCAGAGGAGTCAACAGATAAATGAAGATATTCAAGAGATAAATCATAACTTAGAATAATAGATCGAAGTAAACAAAGAAATTATAGTAAAATAGAGCTAGGAATCAAAGACATTAGGTTATTTCCTGATAGAAATTAAATTAATAGAGAGAAAAATTAGGTAAGTACTTGATAGTAGGGAAAACAATGATATGGTAAAACATTCATAATGAAATCTCTCTCTTAAGTCCAGTAACAGATGTGTTTTTCTTGGTTAAGTGTAACTAAATGAATAGACTGAAAGCATGGAAAAATCCAGCGTAAAGTGGGGCGGTCAGTTGGTTTGCCCAAGTGATTTTTACGGTTGATTTAGACTCTCTTACAGCAGTTCTAATTTGTCGTTTAGCTAAAGTATAAACCAGCAGACATAAACCCATCATCATTCCCAGGGACTCTATTCTCTCTGGACTTTTTAGGAAAATACTATCTCCAAAAAATAAACGCCCTGCCCTCAGAAATTCTGTATTAATTTTACTTTAATTCTGGGAGACTGTAGCTGATATTTCAGAGGATATCTCTCCTGAACTATCTTTTTTCTTAGATTTGATTTGAGTAACTTTACTCTGGTTAATTTGGTGATATTTGAATTGTTTGAATAGTTTAAATAACCCCTTTATAGCATCAGCTTCACAAGCAAATTTTTCTGGTGATAACTTTTTAAAATCTTGCACAGCTTTTGATTGTGCCTTGGTAATTTTTTGTGAGATTTTACCCAGGTCTGAATTCTCTTCTTTCTTGACTTTGCAATACTAACCATCTTTGTTCTATTCCTGGATAATTTACTGTTTTTGAAGCTAGTTTATATCCGGGTAAGTTACTATCAACAAATTCTGGTTCTGGTAATGTTGATATTAATGATTGTGCTGATTTTACGCTTAATGGCACTGGACATAACCAGCTTAAATATGACATCATTTCCAGATTTGATTCTGTATATAAGGCCCAGTCTGCTACTATGACACTGTTAACTTTTAATTGTTTTTGGCACTCTACTGCTATTTTACCAAAGCATGATGAATCTGCTTGGTTTCCCGATGCTAGTTATAAAAATATATATTGGTATGTCTCCATCTCCTGAACATATCATTTCTATGATGAACTGTTTTAACTCCGGTCTATGGTCACCAGAATAACCGTAGGTGATGGTTATTTCATTTAGTGATTTTACTGCTAATTCTTCTAGTTCTTGATTGTTTCCTACTTTTTTACAAAACTTTATTCTCTCACTCTATTGCCATTTTAATCATCCTTGTTCTCATTAAGCCTTTTCTTCCTTGAAGGAGCTTTAGTTCCTGTGTACTACTATCTGTGACAGTTAGGGTGCGGAAGGTGGGTTACAAACTGGTCAGCAGCAGTTTATTCTCACTCAACATTTAGCAGCGGTAAACACACTAGCTATTACTCCAAATAATCAAATTTTGATTATTTGGAGTAGGTACAATACTATTAGAATATGGAATTTACAAACTGGATAATGAATCCGCACTTTAACAGGAGATTTAACAGCAATTTCACCTGTTGCTACTCACCTAGATGGTAAAACTCCTGCTAGTAGCAGCCAAGACGGGATTATCAAAGTTTGGAATTTATAAACTAGCGAGATTTTAGAAACTTTTTCTGGTTTTAGTCCTCTAGCTTTTAGTGCAGATGGGAAGACTTTGGTTATTGCGGGTAAAAATCGGAGAATCAAAATTTAGCGACATCTAGAAAACACCGGATATTTAAATTTAACAGGAGAATAGTGGGAAATATTAGGAGTTGATAAAAATGCTTCAAGCTCTTAAACTTGCCTATCGGCGATTAGCAAGATTGTATCATCCTGATATGAACAATTCAGAAAGAGCTAAAGCTGCAATGCAAGTTGTTAATCTAACTTATCAGAATTTTCAGACGTTTGTGAATGTTCAAAAATAAATCGGCATTTAATATATAATTTTGTGTAACTAGTTACATAATTTTTTTTTCGTAGAAACGTTTTATAAAATGTGTTGCAAAAGGATTGATGTAGGGAGAATTGATACGACACAAGAACTAGCTAATTTTGGCTTTTTTCAGGTCTAGTCAGCTTTAAGGATAATAACAAAAGCAATAGTATTGCTCTTAAATACTTTGTTTATAGGGAATTTTCTCATAAATCTAGTTATTTAATAGCTTATTTGCTCATTAGGGTAGAATATATTTTTTTTTAGAAAAATACCTCTTGCAAAACGGTAAAGAAAAATTACAGCCTTTTCCTGAATTCTGCAAAAATTTTAATGTTGATATCCTAAATCTTTTAAGTATCTATATTGCATATTGCGAAAAAACGTTATAAATTGTTAATTTATAGGGGAATAATTTAATTAGCAGTTTGAAACAGTGAGTCCTAGTCAATTCAATATACTTCAATGGGTATAAACCTTACACAAACCTGAAACAGCAATGGGGATACGTTTTGTTTAGTACAGCAAAGCCCCAATAAAAAATTTGGGGCTTTGCTGGATATAAAAATGTATCCTTCTTTAACTGTTTTGAGGTTAATTTCTATGGTTAGCTGTGAATAAACACAACACTGGAATTGAGTAAAAAATAAATAATAGGAAGCTAATTAATTATCAATTAATTTGCTAATCTGCAACAGTTCTAGTTGTTAAGATTTGAGTATTACTATATTTAGTATTTTCAAGTTCAGACCTGTAATACTGATAATAGCAAAGGCAAATAACAAATAAAGGCGTATCTACTCTACCACCAAGTTACTATCTAAATGGAGTCATTCTGGCGATGCAACTAAATGAATTAAGCGCAACTGAAAATATAGAAAAAGAGGCATGGCAAGCACTAGAAAATTCCATCCTCTACTACAAAGGTCGTCCCATTGGGACTTTAGCAGCTTATGATCCATCTGTAGAGGCTTTGAATTATGACCAGTGTTTTATTAGAGATTTTATTTCTTCTGCATTGATTTTTCTCATTAAAGGGAGGACAGATATTGTTAGAAATTTCCTAGAGGAAACCTTGAATTTACAGCCTAAAGAAAAGGCTTTGGATGCTTATAAACCCGGTAGAGGGCTAATTCCAGCCAGTTTTAAAGTGGTATCTATCAATGGCGAAGAACATTTAGAAGCTGATTTTGGTGAACATGCGATCGCCAGAGTTACACCAGTTGATTCTTGTTTATGGTGGCTGATTTTATTACGTGCTTATGTAGTCGCTACAAATGATTATTCACTAGCATATCAGCCTGAATTCCAAACAGGAATTAGGTTAATTATGGATATATGTTTGGCAAATCGTTTTGATATGTACCCGACGCTATTAGTTCCTGATGGCGCGTGTATGATAGATAGACGTATGGGGATTTATGGACATCCTCTAGAAATTCAAGTTCTATTTTTCGCTGCATTGCGTGTAGCCAGAGAACTATTAATTTGTCAAGGAAATCAAGATATAGTTGAGGCAATTGATAACAGATTACCCCTATTATGTGGTCATATTCGTCAGTATTATTGGATAGATATTAATCGCTTGAATGCTATTTATCGCTTTAAAAGCGAAGAATACGGTAAAACTGCTGTCAATCTTTTCAATATTTATGCAGATTCTTTGCCTTATTATGAATTGGACAAATGGCTACCAAAAATAGGTGGTTATTTTGCTGGAAATGTCGGACCATCACAATTAGATACTCGTTTCTTCACTCTCGGAAACTTGATGGCAGTGATTTGTGATTTGTCTAGTGAAGAACAGTCCCAAGCAATTATTAATCTCATCGAAAAACGATGGGAAGATTTAGTAGCAGATATGCCTATGAAAATCTGTTATCCTGCCTTACAAGGTGAAGAATATAGAGTTGTGACAGGATGTGATCCAAAAAACATACCTTGGTCATATCATAATGCTGGTAGCTGGCCTGTTTTAATGTGGATGTTAGCAGCAGCAGCAGTGAAAACCAAGAAACCATATTTGGCTGAAAAAGCTATTAAAATTGCTAAAGTCAGACTAAGTGAAGATCAATGGCCTGAATATTACGATGGTAAGAAAGGTAGATTAATTGGTAAACAAGCTAGAAAATATCAAACCTGGACAATTGCAGGGTATTTATTAGCGCAAGAACTAATAGATAATCCTGATTATTTACCATTAATTAGTTTTGATAAATTACCGCTAGAAACAATTTCTAGAGCCTGTGAATTTGAAGTTACTGGTTTAGATCCTTATATGAATCTGTAAACTACACGCTCTGACCTGACGGTTCTATGTGACATTCTGTAAGCACGGGGGAGTTCCGCAACTTAGACTTTCGTCCGAGTTTTGATTTTACCTCCCCTGCTACAGTGGAGACTGCTGAACCTTTATCTTTAATTTGAAATTAATAAATACAAGCTCTGCTACTTCCACCAGTACCATAATATCTCCCTGTTTTCGTGCCATTTATTTCAGTGATAAAATACAGGGACTAATTTTATAGTTCTCTTTAAAAGAGTTATTTATTAGTGGCTCTTAAAAAAGAATTTTATTGATTTATAAAACAATATTTGATGGTATTCTAAGTACTCTTTCATCTGTTGATTTTCTGATTTACATTATTTGTGATTAAGATTAATAATAATTTTTTTTTAATTTTAAATTACTGCCATAGTGTGTTACACTTGACAAGACTCAATGCGAGAAAGAATTCTACATAAGCAAACCCAACAAACACCAAGTAAAGGTAAGGTTTATAGTTTATCAACAACTTGTTAATATTTCCGTGTTAGCAGTTTTATTAATATGTTTAATATCCCGTTCCTTTTTGCATATATTATATTATGACTAATCCCCGCCAACTTGCCTTTATTGCCCTCAAAGAAGTACATAAAGGGGCTTATGCTGATGTAGCTCTAGACCGTGTGCTACAAAAGTTTAAATTACCCGACAATGATCGTCGTTTAATGACAGAATTAGTCTATGGTAGTGTTAGAAGACAACGCACTCTAGATACTCTAATTGATAAATTAGCTACAAAGAAGGCACACCAACAACCACCAGAACTTCGTACTATTTTACATCTCGGTTTTTATCAATTGCGTTATCAAGAAAAGATCCCTGTTTCTGCTGCTGTGAATACCACAGTTGAACTAGCAAAGGAAAATGGCTTTTCTAGTTTAACTGGTTTTGTGAATGGTTTGTTACGTCAATATCTACGTCTTATAGAAAGTTCATCAGAACCATTAAAGTTACCAGAAAATCCGGTAGAGAGATTGGGAATTTTACACAGTTTTCCTGATTGGATAATTGAGGTGTGGTTAGAACAATTGGGTCTTAAAGAAACAGAAAGACTCTGTGCATGGATGAATAAAACCCCAACTATTGATTTACGGGTAAATATCCTTCGCAGTTCCCTGGAAAAAGTGGAATCAGCTTTTAAATCTGCTGGTGTTTTAGTTAGACCTATTCCCTATTTACCTCAAGGTTTAAGATTAATTAGTAGTACCGGGCCAATTAAAAATTTACCTGGTTTCCGAGAAGGTTGGTGGACTGTTCAAGATAGTAGCGCCCAATTAGTTAGTCATTTGCTTGACCCAAAACCGGGCAATGTGGTGATTGATGTTTGTGCGGCTCCAGGGGGAAAAACCACCCATATTGGTGAGTTAATGGGAGATAAAGGTAAAATCTGGGCTTGTGATCAAACTGCTTCCCGGTTACGTAGACTCAAGGAAAATGTCCAACGTCTACATTTAGAATCTATCGAAATCTGTACAGGGGATAGCCGCAATTTGACCCAATTTAACAACATTGCTGATTGTGTATTATTAGATGCACCTTGTTCCGGTTTAGGAACTATGCACCGCCATGCTGATGCACGTTGGCGACAAACACCGTCTTCTGTTCAAGAACTCTCCCAACTACAGAAAGAACTGATATCACATACAGCTAATTTTATCAAGGTTGGAGGGGTTTTAGTTTATGCCACTTGTACACTCCATCCCATGGAGAATGAAGAGGTAATTTCTCAATTTTTAGCTGTAAATCCCCATTGGCAAATTGAATCTCCTGGCTCGGATTTAGTTGATATTGCTTCTCCAGGGTGGTTAAAAGTCTGGCCTCATCAACGGGATATGGATGGTTTTTTCATGGTGCGCTTAAGAAAAACCAAGGATTCCGAGTGAATACTGCTAAGGACTGTACCATTTGATGAAAGCCCGAATCTACTAGAGGAGGCGGTAATGGTTAATCATTCCCATGTAAAAAACTTAGTTAAGATTCTGATCGGAGCCGCTTGGATTGATGGTAGAATCCAGCCTGAAGAACGGCAATATTTGAGGGAAATAGCCCAGGCTAAAGGCTTGGCTAATGATCCAGAGATTAAGCCTTGGTTATATGAATTAGTACCAGTAAAGCCAAATCGATGTTATGAATGGGTGAAGGACTATTTAGGCGATCGCCCTAGCCTGGAAGATTACGAAAATTTAATAGAAGCTATCAGTGGCTTAATTTACAGTGATGGTGAAGTAGCAATTGAAGAAGCAAGATTGCTGACTACATTGGAGGAGTTGAGCAAATCTCATGAATCAATCCAACCAGGTCATGTAACCTTGCTTAGACAAATTCAAAAACTGTACCGTCGTTGGGTTGATGTGCAGAATTAGGGGACTGGGGACTGGGGGATGAGAGAGATGGGGGAGAATAATGTATTATCTCCTTCCTTCTTCCTTCTTCCTTTTTCCCTCTTCCCCCTGAATTCCTATTAGTCTTTATCAACCTTGGGTACAAAGTCAGGGCGTTCTTTGCTTTCCCAACCGGGTGGACGTTTTGAGTTGTACCAAGCTATTGAACCGATGGTGACAGCAGCAATAAAACCAACTACATACACCAATGTAAAAGCTAATGGAAAATGTGGGCTTGCGGCGACTGGCGCTGCTGTTTCTAGTAAAAATTGCACGAGTATATTCTCCGACTTCATTTTACACTTCTTAACAAAGTATAAAACGGGCTTGTCACCTACATCTCTCATAGGTTGGAAATACTTGATCTTTGAGAGGGAAAAAGTAGTATGGCTAAAGTCATGCTATGTCTACAACTCCCCTAAAGGATACGCTATCAGGAGAAATAAGTTATTTCCCCTACACCCTTACATCCCTACACCCAATTACTCTGATGAAGAAGATGAAGAAGAACCTGGTTTTAGTCGCTCGCGCCAAGAAGGTTGAGATGGAGAAGAATTGGCAGGACTATTACTTCTACCAGAGGAAGAACCTGAAGAGTTAGATTCTTGACCTTGGTTGCGCCGTCCAGAAGAAGAGCTACTACTTGAGCTTTCATCTCTGCGCTGTCTTTTGGAGATTGTATCTTCTTCTTGTTGTTTGTATCGCCGTCTGCGTCTTGGGGTATAGTCTGATTGCTGCTCTACTTCACTATTAGTTTTTCTGTGTCTGCGTCTTCTTGATGAATCATCATTTTTGGTGTTATCTTCATCGGATTTTTCATCATTATCAGCAGAAATAGAACTATGAACAATTTTGTTTGGTTTGATAGGCTGAGCTTTAATTGTGCCTTTGCGATTTTCTAATTTAGGTCGTTCAGGAAACTTTTCTACTGGCATTCCCTCAATCGCTTTTTCCATAAATTTATGCCAGGTATAAGCGGCGCTACTACTGCTACCATAAGTCGGGCGATTGTTATCGTTACCTAGCCAAACTCCTGTTACTACTTGGGGAATATAGCCAATAAACCACAAATCACGGGCTTCATCTGATGTCCCGGTTTTTCCTGCTACCTGTCTATCATTTAATTGGGCTGCAGCACCAGTTCCGTTATTGACTACGTTGCGTAGCATCCAGGTCATAATGGCTGTGCTATCAGCATCTAAAGCTCGCTTGGGTTGAAAATTAGCAGACCAGATTACTTTACCTTGACGGTTGAGGATACGACGAATACCGTGTACTTCTGTATGTAAGCCTTGTGTGGCAAATGAACCGTAAGCACTAGTTAATTCTAGGAGATTGACTTCATTGGAGCCAAGAGCTAAAGAGTAGGTCGGCTTGAGTTCTGATTTAATCCCGAGATCTTTGGCTAATTTAATAGTTGGTTCATATCCCACATCTATTAATATTTGCACTGCAATTGTGTTAATAGAACGGGTGAGAGCATCTCTCATATTCATCCAACCGTAGAATTTTTCACTGTAGTTTTTTGGTTCATAACCATCTACTACTAATGGTGCATCTAGATAGCTGTCATAGGGACTCTTACCTGTTGCGATCGCTGTAGCATAGACAAATCCCTTAAATGTCGATCCTGGTTGGCGCTGTGCTTGAGTGACACGATTAAACTGATTTTTGCTAAAATCTTTACCACCTACCATTGCTTGGATTTCACCATGGCGAGGATCGATCGATACTAAAGCTGCTTCCTTAAAATTTTCCCATCTGCCTTGATGTTTTAGAGTTTTAGCAATTGCTGCTTCTGCCGCCTTTTGCCAAGTCGGGTTTAAGCTGGTTTCTACAACTAACCCTCCTGCTGCTAACACATCAGGCGAAACATATTTTGGTAATTCTTGTTGAACGTAGGTACTAAAGTAAGGGAACTCGACTTGAAAGCGTCTGGGTAAATTGCTTTTAACTGTGAGTGCTTCTTGGGATGCAAGTTGCCTTTCTTCTGGCCTAATTACTCCGTCTTCTTGCATCCTCTGTAGCACCATATTTCGCCTTTCTAGGGCTGCTTCTGGATTCTTGTCTGGGGCATAAACATTAGGCGCAGGAGCCAGTCCGGCGATGGTGGCCATTTCTGATAAGGTTAGTTGATCCACTGATTTACTAAAGTAAACCCAGGCCGCATCTCCTACACCATAAGCACCCGAACCCAGATAAACCAGATTGAGATAACGTTCTAAAATCTCGTCTTTGGTGAGTTCTTGCTCCATTCTCTGCGCCAGACGAACTTCCTTGAGTTTGCGCCAGATTGTCCGTTCTTGGGTGAGGAAAAGGATTCGTGCTACCTGTTGGGTGATGGTACTACCACCTTCGACCACATTTTGCGATCGCAAATTATTTATAACTGCTCTGAGAATACCCTGAGTATCCACACCACTGTGTTGTAGAAATCTACGGTCTTCTGAAGCGATAAAAGCTTTTTGGAAGTCATCTGGAATTTGTTCTAGCTTTAGCTGTTCTCTCGTCACTTCTCCTTGCTGCTGGAGAACAGTACCATCACCAGCTTTAATAGTTAGTGTTTGCTCCCGCACAACCGCATTGAGTTCAGATTTATCTGGCAAAGAACTATCTATGGCACCAATACCATAACTAATAGCAATTATCCCACCACCTAAACCTAAGCCCGTCCAAAACCAAACCCGACGATAAAAAGGTTTATCGCTCCTACCAATTCTAGCAACCATCCCAGATGATAAACTCGACATCTGGCTCAGTAAATGCTTCGCCTTTACCAGCATTGTCGGTAGTAAGTTTTCATGTGTGCATTCCTCGTCTTTTTAATGATTCCCAAGAGGCAAGAGCAGTTTCTCCTCATCAGAGCTACTTAAGATTTATTAATTTTTCTCTCAATAAGTTATAGCCACCTAACTGCCTTGTACGAATGCCAGGTTGGGGCAATAACTTCGTGCTAGTATAATAGCCCATAAATAATCAAGTTAATTCAGTACCAAACCTTGTTATTACCAAAACTGTTAATTAAAGTGGGTTCTGCAAATTCTTAAATAATTTTTGGGGCATCAAAACCATTGGAAACCACTACAAACGATGAAGCAGGATTGATCCCTATCGAGATAGAGAAAAGATTACCCATAGCTGATGTCTCTAACAAATCGGCGCGAAGTGCGATCGCTCTCGGCAGTAATATGGGTGATCCCCAAGTAATTTTAGCAGCGGCTCTAGAGACTTTAGCCCAAACTCCTGGTATTATTCTCGAAGGCAAATCCAGTTTGTATCAAACTAAAGCCATAGGTCCACCTCAGCCAGATTATTTAAATGGCTGTGCCATACTGCGAGTAGCAATGCTACCTCAAGCATTGTTAGCCACATTGTTAACTATTGAAAATAAATTTGGGCGTGTGCGTCAGGAACATTGGGGACCGCGAACCCTAGATTTGGATTTGTTGTTATATGATGACTTAATCTTGAATGAGCCAAATCTTCAAATCCCCCATCCCCGGATGCATAAACGAGCTTTTGTATTAGTCCCATTGGCTGAAATTGCCCCAACTTGGATAGAGCCAGTATCTGAGCAGACAATTCAGAATATGCTGCCAGAGGTTGACTGTTCTGATGTACATTTAGTTAAGGTAAATAACTAGTACTGTGCGGCGTAAATAAATCAACCATTCCAAATATCTGAAAAGCTCAGTCCGTATACATTTTGAATTTTGTTAGTGTAGGGTCTCCGAAGGAGATATTTTCTTAGGGTAGCTCTTCTGAAAGAAGCATTTTGAATTCACGGTGGTACTACTCAATAATTTGCTAACTATCAATAACTAATGCTACGATTTGCCCATGGCATATATACCACTCAGAAAAGCGGTCGAGTTTCTGGGATTGCACCGAAATAATTTGAGGAGATATGCAGATAAGGTTAAAATCAAAAGCATCAGAAATCCAGTACGGCAAAGGTTGTAATAATTGAATCGCCTCTGACGTAAGATTCAATTATTACAACCTTTATTACCACTATTTGTTACTGCTGAGTCAGTTCCTCAAAGCAGCGAGATGACCTGGATAGACAAATCGCCTATATGCAGTCCCTCTACCCAGACGCAGAAATCATTAAAGACATCGGCTCAGGACTCAACTTTAAACGAAAATGATTGCAGTCCTTACTGGACAGGCTTCTGCGAGTAGATAAGTTCAAGCTTATTGTTGCCTGTCGTGACAGACTCGCAAGATTTGGATTTGAACTCCTACAGTACATGATTGAATAAAACGGTACACAAATCGTGGTTCTCGAGAAAACTGTACACTACCCTCAATCAGAACTCACACAGGATTTACTCTCAATGCTTCACCTCTTTTCCTTACGAATGCAGGGACTCAGAAAATACTCTAAAAAAATCAAAGAAGATTTATCTAAAACTGACTCCTACCCCAAGGTAGAAGGTTAAATATTGGTTTGATGCTGCCAGATTTGCCTATAATGAGACAATTCATTATAGGCAACAACCAGGAAGAAAAGCGAATTGGAAAGAGATAGAAACTGGTATTATTCAACACCTACCTGACTGGGATTAATCAACGGCTGTTAGAATTTACCATCACTCAACCCAGAAAGACCCTGATTTCATCACACCACCCCGTATATATTCTGTGTATTTGCAGACAATAGAATTTTACTATGCCACTAGGTAGAGAATTACCACAGCTACTCAAGCAACGTTTGTTTCATAAAGGACGCAAGTTTGACTTTGAAGTTAATCGCTTGCGTTTACCTAATAAGTCTGAAGGAGAATGGGAGTGCATTCGTCATCCTGGTGGCGCTCTGGCTATTCCCGTCACCTCTGACGGTAAACTGATCCTTGTACGCCAATATCGTTTTGCAGTTCAGGGAAGATTGTTAGAATTCCCAGCCGGAACTGTAGAACCCAATGAAGAACCCTTGGAAACAGTGAAAAGGGAAATTGAAGAAGAAACAGGCTACCGCGCTCATAATTGGGATAAACTGGGAGAGTTTTTCTTGGCTCCTGGCTATTCCGATGAAATTCTTTATGCTTTTTTGGCTAGAGATTTGGAAAAGCTGGAAACACCTCCACAGCAGGAAGAAGATGAAGATATTGAAATAGTATTTTTCAGTCCTGAAGAACTAGAAACAGCCATTCGTGACGGACAACCTGTAGATGGTAAAACTATAGCCAGCTTTTTCCTAGCCCGTTCATTTTTAGTGAAATATTAATATGCTGCTTGAATTGGCTATTGGTGATGCCTACGGTGCTGGTTTTGAATATGCCAATGAGATGATATTTGCCAATGATTTGAGTCGATACATTAAACATCCCCGTCATCGACTCATCCCAGGCAGTTATACTGATGATACGCAGATGAGCATGGCCATTGCTGAAACTATTGTGTTCCAGGGATCCTGGGCACCAGAAGTTTTAGCAGAGAATTTTGTTAACGCCTTTAAACGTGATCCCAGAGAAGGCTACGCAAGTAGGTTTTACGATTTTTTAGTTAGCATCCAGTATGGGAAAGAGTTTCTAGCCAAGATTTATTCTGGTAGTGATAAGAGTGGTGCAGCAATGCGAGCAGCACCCATTGGCCTTTATTCTACACCTGAAAAGGTAGTTGCACTGATGTACCATTGTTTTATTTACCAGCTGGGAAACAAAAGCGCATTAGGCAAGTTTATTGAAAGTTATATGCCTGGCGGTTGCTCACAACCTTGGCAGGGTAAAGTCAAAACGGCAGCAAGGCGATTTTCTGAGGTCGGGCAAAAAGTAAGTGTGCCCTAGCTAAACCCAAAACAGGCATCGATAAAAATCATTTACCGTAGAATTATATTCTATATATACAAGTTGTCAATTTAACAATGAAAGGAAACAGTAAATTTTGGTTAACAGAAAATGCGGAAATTATGTTACATCTTCCTTGTCAATGGATAGCTGGAAGTTGGCATAATTTCCGTAATTCCATTTTTACTTCTTTTATCCATCTTCAAACTGTCTAATATTTTATCCCACATTCGGCACCATAAAGTGCCACAGAGAGGAATTACGGAGAGAAAAAATCTAAGGGAGCATAAAAACAAACATATGCAGTGAAAAAAGGCATTGGAGAAACAGTAAAGCACTAAAAATAGCATCAAAAGCTATTCTCAATAAGGAGCAATAAGAAAGAACACCGCCCAGAGGAGTCAACAGATAAATGAAGATATTCAAGAGATAAATCATAACTTAGACTAATAAATCGAAGTAAGAAAAGAAATTATGGACATAGTAAAATAGAGCTATAAATCAAAGAGATTAGGTTATTTTCTGATAGAAATTAAATTAATAGAGATAAAAACTAGGTAACTAATTGATAGTAGGGAAAACAATGCTCTGGTAAAAGATTCACAATGAAATCTCTCTCTTGAGTCCAGTAACAGATGTGTTTTTCTTGGTTAAGTATAACTAAATGAATAGACTGAAAGCATGGAAAAATCCAGCGTAAAGTGGGGCGGTTAGTTGGTTTGCCCAATTGATTTTTTACTGTTGATTTAGACTCTCTCACAGCGGTTCTAATTTGTCGTTGCCCTAAAGTATAAACCAGCAGACATAAACCCATCATCATTCCCAGGGACTCTATTCTCTCTGGACTTTTTAGGAAAATACTGTCTGCAAAAAGTAATGGGTCTTTGAGAAAAGCAAAGCCTCTCTGGCAAGACTATTGAGCTTTATATTCACTCAAGATGGAGTCATGGGTAAGTTCATTGGAATCCAAAAGGTTTGTACCAAAAATAAAAGGCCCTGGCCTCAGAAATTCTGTATTAATTTTACTTTCATTCTGGGAGACTGTAGCTGATATTTCAGAGGATATCTCTCCTGAACTATCTTTTTTCTTAGATTTGATTTGAGTAACTTTACTCTGGTTAATTTGGTGACATTTGAATTGTTTGAATAGGTTAGATAACCCCTTGATAGCATCAGCTTCACAAGCAAATTTTTCTGGTGATAACTTTTTCAAATCTTGCACAGCTTTTGATTGTGCCTTGGTAATTTTTTGTGAGAGCTTACCCAGCTCTAATTCTCTTCTTTCTTGACTTTGCACTACTAACCATCTTTGTTCTATTCCTGGATAATTTACTGTTTTTGAAGCTAGTTTATATCCGGGTAAGTTACTATCAATAAATTCTGGTTCTGGTAATGTTGATATTAATGATTGTGCTGATTCTACGCTTAATGGCACTGGACATAACCAGCTTAAATCTGACATCATTCATCATTTTTAGATTTGATTCTGTATATAAGGACCAGTCTGCTACTATGAGACTGTTAACTTTTAATTGTTTTTGGTACTCTACTGCTATTTTAGCAAAGCATGATGAATCTGCTTGGTTTCCCGATGCTAGTTTTAAAAATATATATTGGTATGTCTCCATCTCCTGAACATATCATTTCTATGATGAACTGTTTTAACTCCGGTCTATGGTCACCAGAATAACCGTAGGTAATGGTTATTTCTTTTGGTGATTTTACTGCTAATTCTTCTAGTTCTTGATTATTTCCTACTTTTTGACTCTCAAATATTACTTCTGGTAAGCTGGTATTATATTGCCCATGTACGTCCATTTATGATGAGTCTAGATGGCCTGCTCATAGGGATACTCCAAATTTTGGGGCTGCTTTTAAGGCGACAATAAAAAATATTCTATCCAATCCTTTTATAAATAGTTTATCCATGACTCTCCCCAGTTTATCATCCTTGAGATATTCTGGTGTTACTCCTGGTCCTATTAGATGGTCACAGGGGATTGTTTCAAAATCTTAGGGAAATATCATATATAAGGGTTTTTATACAAATCCTAACCCGTTGATTATCATGGGTTTTACTACATGAACCGGACTTACTTTCTCTCCAATTTCAAGGATTATTTCTACTACTCCTATGGGGTCTATTATTCCTGCTACTATGCCTAAATGGTCTAGGTTTTGAATCTCCATTTTTTGAACCTTTGATTTCACAACAGAATTATCCACAACTCCTGTTGTGATTAAATCATTTCTTCTTCTGTTCTAATTTAATTTTTGAATCATTAAATTTTCTTTTCTTTTATCTTCTTTACAAAACTTTATTCTCTCAGTCTATTGCCATTTTAATCATACTATTCTCATTAAGCCTTTTCTTCCTTGCAGGAGTTTTAGTTATTGTGTACTACTATCTGTGACAGTTAGGGTGCGGAAGGTGGGTTTTATACCTACAACTCCCATTTAAGATAATTCTCTGTGCTAATCAATACCTGCTTATTTGATTACTGACCTAAGCAGCTTATTGCCACCAGCCACAAATTATTGAGTGCAAGTCTTCTTAGGATATTTTGAGAAGATACTTTGTCTTGCGATTTTATTTGTTCGCTGTGATTTATTTCACTTTAATTCCAGAAGAATATTTTAGGCATGTCTGTGGTTGGCGTAGCTAAAAGCACACTCTTTGGCCCACCTCACAAAATCGCCTTGGTCCCCTCCACCACCTAAGCCAGTTCAGGCTTGTAGTAACCCTGCACTAAATTATCCCAACCAGACTAGCACAGGAAATACCAGTATAGTCAATGTCTATTCCTCTTTATTTTCAGATGTATTTTGCTTGAGAACTTAAAATGGTAAATGGAAGTTTATGAGTAAATTAAAAGATAATTAATACTTATAAAAAACTGATTTAGTTTTTACTAAAAATCTAGATTTTTGTGATATGTAAATACTTTAATCCTCGAATTTATCAATATATTCTAGTAGTCTGCCAATGCAATTTTGCTATGTTAAGTGCTCGGATATAAACGCTGCATTTTTTGACGTGCATCCTTGGTTTTAAAACCCCAATAAACACTGGGTTTTTGTTGATTACGCTGTGACTCCCAAGTAGCAATTTCAGAAGATAATATTTCTACATTAGGAATACGTCGTTCTAAGCATTGGCGAGATACAACTGATAATTCAATTTCTACTTGATTCAACCAAGAAGCGTGTTTAGGAGTATAGTGAAACTCTAATTTCCGAATAATGCGGCCTGCTTCTTGTGGAGAGAAAACTTCATATAAAACACTTGGAGTATGAATGTTTAGGTTATCAACAAGTAAAGGTATCACATCAGATTGGGGGTAATAAACATCTACTAAATCTTTTAATTGTTTAGCAAAATCAGCTTTTGTCCGACTTTGTGTAACTTCAATATGCCTCCACCCGGCTATTGGTTCAAAAAAGCCAAATAAATTTACAATACTATTGCGTTTATACTCACAATCATAACCTTCAGGCTGATGTGGTTCTGGTGGCAAAGGAAGTCTTACTTTTTCTACTAATTGATATGGGCATTCATCTAGGCAGAGTGTAGGTTTTTTCGGATCATATGGCTCATTGTACAAATCCAAAACATCTTCCATTCTGAACACATACTCTGGGTTAACTTCGGGAATACACCACTATTCTTTTAACCACGGGTTAATTTCATTTTTCTTAGAGTTTGGCGTATTGTTTCGTCTGAAATGGAATCTATGATACCAACCTTCACTAAATGCTCCGCTAATAATTGCATTGTCCAACGCACTCTTCCTCCTGGCGGATTATAACAAGCAGTCGCAATCAAAAATGGTTCTTGTTTTTCATCTAATTTTTTGGGTTTTGGTGGATTTTCCCCATCCTTTAAAGCAAAGTCTAATCCACCAATCACAAACTTTTCTCTTGTCCTTTCCACCGTGGCAACATGAACTCGAACTGCGGCAGCGCCGTGTCTGTTTCTCCCTCAGATGCCATTCAAAGAATGTTTGCACGGGTTATAATTCTTGCTTTGTGCTTTCCTTTTTTGAGGATTGCTTGCAGTTGTAAAACTTCCTCTTTGCTTAAATCTACAACATACTTTTTTGCCATGGTCAACCCCTTTTTTGACTAGTTTATCAATTAGAGGGGCTTACCCAGCAACATTACCTTGGTGGACTACTAGATAGTATAGCCCTTAATAGACCACTATAGGATTATTGATTTTTGATAGCTTGCGTAGCGTAGCCATACAGAATTAGGCATTCTAGGGTGTGGGACAGACTATCTTTGCCTACACCCCACACCTTCTTTTCCGGCAAAAAAGTAATTGGTGTTGGTGATTGTTGATAAGTAAGTGGGCGTTAAAAATTGTCGTTATGACAAGGCAAGAGGTCAACCACAGCGCTCTTGGGGAGCCACTGCGGTGGAAGGGTTTCCCAGCATAAACCAAGTGGCGTGGTTTCCCCCATGTAGGCACTTCACCTTTCCCCAGGGTGCGACTGGAGAAGCTGAAGGGCAATAGGCAAGAGGCAGTAGGCCAGAGGTTTTCAGGCTAATTTACATTTTTTTACATACTTTTCTTTTTTCACGTCGTTCTACTTACAATCCAGGTTTTAATTCTGGAAATCATGATTTAGAAAATTAGAAATCGAATGTGGTGCGGAGTACGACGAGATACTGTGTATAGTTTTTACTATTGTTTCCCGGGTTAAGAATTACCCAAAAACTAGGAGTCACTGAAATATTATCGCTTACCCGCAAACGGTAAAAAGCTTCGATGTGATATGCGTGATCGCTCTCTTTACGAACATCACTGCTGGTAACGCTGGGATACCAAGGAGGATTCCTGATATTGTTGCTCGTCTGATTCAACTGTATGAGCAAATTCTACAACGAGGGTTGAGTTTTCAACATAACCAACCACCCCTAACTCGTCAAGGTCATCGCGGACGGGTAAAACGACGGGTTGCTCATAACCTGCTCTTGCGGTTTCAAAATTTCCGTGCTGATGTTTTACGGTTTCTGACTGAACCTGATATTCCCTTTATCAATAATCAAGCTGTTCGCATAGCGTCCCGAAGGGTACGTGATTTACAGGTGATGAAGTGTAAGCAGAAAATTTCTGGTGGCTTTCGCTCCTTGGCATCATGGTCGGTTTAACCGGAATTGGTGGGGCTTCTCTAATTACCCCCATGTTGATTTTTGTTTTCCAAGTGGCACCTTCTGTTGCTGTGAGTTCTGATGTTGTAGCAGCCACATTAATGATGTTAGTTGGTAGCGTTAAACACTGTCAACAGCAAACCTTAGACACAGAAATTGTCAAATGGTTACCAATGGGTAGTGTTTCTAATTCACTAGTAGGGGTGCGAATCTTACACCTGATTCGACAGAGTGGTGAATATAATCTAGATCAAATTTTGCTGCGGTTATTAGGGCTCATGATTTCGTTAGTCACATTGTTGGCACTTATACAATTATTATTCATAACTTTTTTCCCCAACTTCAATTTACCTAAATTGCCAAAATTAGATATCACAACCAATAGGGGACGATTTCTCACTATAACTATAGGAGAAATTTTAGACTGTTTCGTTGGTTTAACTAGTGTCTCTTCTGGTTCAATGTTTGCCTTAGTTTTGATTGGCTTCTTTCGGCTTGATACCCGTAAATTAGTAGGTACAGATATTGCACAACCAGCCATTTTATTACTGTTTACATCCCTTGGGGATTTTACTTTGGGTACAGTTGATTGGAGTTTAGTTTTACCGATATGGTTAGGCTCATTTCCGGGATTTTTATTAGCTGCAAAAATTTGCCAGATTACTCCTCAACATCCATTGCGGTTTATCATTTATGCCATTTTGATGATGGTAAGTTGGAAGTTAGTAGCTCCTGTTTAACGGAAACTTCCAGAAATATAATCACGACTGCGGTAATTAAAAGTATGGGGTAAGAATTTCTTCGTAGGGGCAAATTATAGAATTTGCCCAATACGATTTTCATTGTAGTGAAATAAAGCTGTGAAATCTGATAAACGAGAAACTTGCTGGACTTTGTAAGAAATAAATACAATTGTTAATTCATAAGGTAAACATTCGATGAGTTCTTCAGTTTTCATGGTAGTGACCGGATCAAGCCCCGAACAAAGGTCATGCATGAGGAGAACTTGCGGTTTAACTGCTAGAGCACGGGCAATACACAATCTATGTTGTTGTCCATAAGATAGTTCTAAAGCAGATTTATAGAGGTTGTTTTTTACTTCTTCCCAGACATCTGCTGATTTAACTGCTAATTCAACAATCTCATCTAATTCTACTTTTGGATGCCATCCGATTAATTTAACGCCATAGGCAACATTATCATAGATACTCATAGGAAAAAGATGTGGTCTGGCATAACATAAATCATACTAATTTGACGCCGCAGCCGAGCCGATTTAAGTTGACACGACGACCGTAAATATTATTATACCCAAAAAATTCTAGGTTACCTTCAATTTTTACCTCTTCTTGTAATTCATTCATCCGATTAAGAGATTTCAAAAAAGTATATTTACCACAACCACTTAGACCCATAATAGCTGTGATTTTATTTTGGGGAATATCCAGTGACACATCTTCAATAATTTTTTGGGTGTCGTAATAAAAGCTAAAATTTTCGACTCTGATGGCCGGAATTATTTTACTCATGTTGACAAAGCTTATACAACAACTATTGACTGGTAAAGATAGTAAGAAAAAAATCGCTGCTACTCCCTTCCCACTAAAAGAATAAGGTCATAGTAATAGGGTAGAGGGATAATGCTTCTGCGTAAGGTCGAATCCCACACCCCTAATTTCATACTGGGAAGGGAGTAAGGTTTAATTATGTTGCTTTGTTAAATGTGTGACGAGTAGATGAGATGGATAAACAGCAAATCTCTGGTCATTAGAGGTGTATAGTAATCTATGATATGAATAGAATTTTATCTTCGCTAGAATTTTAATCACCACCTTTCACTATATTACTGTGTTTGGTCACATAAGAAATGAGACGTTCGAGAAATTAAAAAATAAAGACTTGATGAAGGTAAGAATTCAGGAGTCAGGAGTCAGGAGTCAGAATGTTTGAGAAATTGGTCAATTATCAAATAGATATTTTTGGTGTTAGCCTGAGAAAGCCGACTGCTGATGGCTGAATACTTAGTGATAAAGACAATTCAGAATCAGGAACAAAATTTAATGGACGATAGCGATATTTATCAATTGGATGCGCGTCAAACCAGTTGTTATGCTAAATTCTCTAGTCAATTTTGAACAGGAATGGTGGGTTGTTTATGCTAAGACATTTCAGTGTGATAGTTACTACTTTTATTTTCTGGCATCTGTGCAGTTTTGTCACACTGGCAGAGGGTAAAAAGCCAGAACAAATGGATAAATTCCCTCCAGGTCCGTTGGAGATGACTACTCCTGATCCTTTAGTACGGGGTTCTGTGGAAAAACAGCCATTAACCTTGGAAGAGTTGCAAAAGTTGGAAACTGCGCTAGATGAGTTAAATCAAGAAGCTACAACGACTCTACAAATAGGGGATAAGCTGACTGCTTTTGATATTTGGAATCGAGAATTACGACTGCGGCGTTTTTTAGGTCCATTGGCTGAGGTACACGCATTATCAGGGGTCGGTGCGATCGCATGGAATGAAAATGAGCGTCAACAGGTAAAATATATTACTGAGAGATTGCAGGTAATTGAAAAACAGATGCTCAAGCAAAAAAGCACTGATTTAGAATTATGGCGATCGCTTGGTGAAGCTTACCAAAATATTCATGTTCCTAAGTTGGCTGTGGTAGCTTATCAGCAGATTTTAATATTGTTCAGACAGCAGAATAATACTACTTCTGAGTTAGGAACTCTTAATAAGATTGCGGAACTACATTTAAGTTGGTTTGATTATTCCCAAGCTGCTACAATTTACCAAGAACTGTTAAATCTTGCTATTAGTCAAGGTGATAGACCAAATGAATTAGGATACTTGCAACAACTGGTTCACATTTTTGAAAAAGCAAAACAGCATCAACAAGCAATTAATGTACTGAGTAGACTAGCAGGAATTTACACCAGTGATGGTAATCTTACCCAGATTCCAGCTTTAAAAATTGCGATCGCACAAAATTATCAATCTTTAGCGCGGGAAAATCCCAACTTACTACAAGAAGCCTTTAACAAGTATCAAGAGGCTTATGTTACAGCATGGCAATCACAACAATATGTGACTGCTAGTGAAGCTTTACAGAAATTAATCAAGCTTTACCGTTCCCAAAACCAAATTGATGAAGCTTTGCAAACTGCTGAGATTTTATTAGAAACAGAAACACTAGCTACTAATTTTTACGGTTTGATGCAAGCTTATGATCAAATAGGACAATTGTATTTAGAAAAGAAAGAAGATGGAAAAGCACTAACAGCTTTTCAAAAAGGATTAGAAATAGCCCAACAACTCAAATATCAAGAAACATACTTTTCCCAAAGAATTGAAACATTATCAAAAGGTAACTTTTAAATAGCTAACATGATAAGATGAGAAGATAGAAGTTAGGAGTGAATAATTAACCAATTTCTCAAACATTCTGACTCCTGACTCCTAAATCCTTGCCTTTTTCCTCTTCTTCTGAATCATTTCTATCATTAGATATATTCCTGATGATAATAAAAAACATGATTTCCTCTGATCTTTCCCTACAACTATGAAATAGTAACTATACTCTAGTGCACTAGTATTCTGTCATAAGCTAGAGGAAAAGGATTCCAAAAATTTCTAAGATTTTGAAACAAACATAACATACTTTTGAAACTTGGGAACAATTATAATGCCACTTTATAAACTAGAAACCTACGATCCAAATTATCGAGAAACCTTTGGAGGAGATGATGTAAGAACCTTGCATCTGTATACAGAAGGAGGAGTAGAAGTTGGTGCAGTGGACGATGTTTTAGTTGATGATAATGGGCGATTTAGATATTTAGTTATTGATACAAGTTTAGATAGTGTTGGTAAAAAAATATTACTACCTATTGGACTAGCTCGGATTAATTATCCAGCTAAATGCGTCTATGTCGATGGACTAAGTAAGCAGCAAGTAGAACAGTTACCAGAGTATCAGGAACACATCATTGTGGATGAAGAATTTGAAGAAAAAGTACGCAATGTTTATCGCTCTCCCATCAGTAGCATCAATTATTCTCGGGAAAACTACACCTATGAACAAGAACCAAGTTTATATGGTTTGAATCAACAATATCATCAAACTCTCAGACTGTATGAAGAACGTTTAATAGCCGATAAACACCGAATTAAAACTGGAGAAGTCGCTGTTGGGAAACACATTGAAACTGAAACAGCAAGAGTTAGAGTACCTATTCAGAAAGAACGGATTGTAATTGATAGAGTTCAAGCTACAGCTACAAGTACAGTAGTAGATCCAAATGAAATTAAGTTCCAAGAAGGGGAAGTAGCCCGAATAGAAGTTTATCAAGAAACACCAGAAATTCATAAGGAAACATTTGTCCGGGAAGAAGTGCGAGTGAGGAAAATGGTAGATCGGGATATGGTGGAAGCAGAAGATATAATTCGTAGGGAAGAGTTAGATATTAATACTTCCGGTGATTTCAATTTGCGGGAACATGGTGTAGGCAGTGATCAATCTTCTTAAATTCTGATGAAATCAGTCCAAATATTGAGAAATTAACCATAAATAAATTCAAAGTTCATTCAAGATTAAATTCATTCAGGAGAAGGAGGAAAAAAGGTCAATAAACTTCTAATGTGGAAATTAAGAAATGCTATCTATGATAGTTGGAGGAAAAATATATGGTACTTTACAAATTAGAAGACTTTGATCCTCAGTACCGCGATTCTTTTGAAGGTAATGAAATTAAAGGTGTAGGAGTCTATACAGAAGGCACTGACGAAAAAATTGGCACTGTTCATGATGTTTTAGTTGATGAGCAAGGACATTTTCGTTATTTAGTAGTTGACTTAGGTTTCTGGATTTTTGGTAAAAAAGTCTTGCTTCCCATTGGTCGTAGCCGGATTGATTATGCAAGTGATCGCGTTTATGCTATTGGTTTGACAAGAGAACAAGCGGAAAACTTACCAGAGTTTAACGAAGGTCTAGCCACAGATTACGACTACGAAGAAGGAGTGCGCGGAGTATATCGCAATCCCCAATACCGGACTCCACCAGTAGAAGCATCAGCCCCTGTAGAATCATCAACACCTGTAGAATCCTCAACACCTGTAGATGCACCACCGATAGCAACGACGACGACTACTACCCCTGTGACTAATATTACGGCTACTTACACCCCTGATACCTACCGCTACGAACAAGAACCGGATTTATTCGATTTAAATGAGCGAAATCATCAAAAGTTGAAATTGTATGAAGAAAGGCTGATTACCAATACACGCCGCCACAAAATGGGGGATGTTACCGTCGGGAAGCGCGTAGAAACCGAAACAGCACGAGTAGCAGTACCCCTAGAAATAGAACACATTGTTGTTGAACGGACCACACCTGAAGATGCTGGTAGAGTAGTTTCTCCTGCGGAAGCTAACTTCCGAGAAGGTGAAGTTGCACATATGGAAATCTATGAAGAAACGCCGGAAGTTCGCAAGGAAGCATTTGTTCGGGAAGAGGTGAGTGTTAAAAAAGTTGTGGAGCAACATACACTTGAAACACAAGCAACTGTGCGTCGGGAAGAGTTAGATGTGAAGGCTCCTAATTTACCAGTTGAAGAACGATAATCACATAAGTTAGGAGTTGAGAAGATAAGTTACGAGTTGAGAAGGCAGAGGTTTATTAATTTTGTTGGCGTAGCCTACCAGAAGCAATATTTTAAATTTTTCTCTACCTTATACACCAAGACGGTTCAGTTAAGGAAAATTATCTGTTTAGGCAGGCAGAGGAGGCAGGGGGAGCATGCCAAATGTGTAAGTAGGAAGGCACAAAAAAACTATAGACGCGCAGCAGCTTGTCCGATAGTAGTATGTAACGAAAAGTAAAATTGACCAAAACCTCTTCCCTATTGCCTCTTGCCTTGTCATAACGACAATTTTTAACACCCACCTACTTATGCCTGAATATTTAACCTCAGAAACACCAGGGGAACAGCAATTAATCAACAATACCTCCATAGCAGAGGAAGAACAAATTATTCCTATTTTAGAAGAAAGAATGTTTGTTGATAAACACAAACAAAAACTAGGAGAGGTAATTGTTCGTAAACAAATCGAAACTCAGATGATACATGTCCCCATCCGCAGGGAAAAATTGATTGTTGAACAAGTTAGCCCAGAACATCAACAATTAGCAGAAATTGATTTAGGGGAAGGTGTAATTGCGGAGGGAATTGATAAATTAACTACATCAAAAACCCCAGAAGTTGCCTATTTTGATAGTGATTTAATAGTGAGTGGAGAGTTTAGTTCACCTAAGATTGCTAGTTTACTGTTAAATGCGATCGCACTAGAAAAAGATCACGGCTGTCAGGAGGTAAAAATGACAATTCTAGTAGAGAATAAATCCCAACAAAAAAAATATCAAGAATGGTTTAATCGCTGTTCTGAGAGTTAATGATCAGGTGGGTATTTCCCACCTTTTTAAAAAATTAGGTCTGACTGGAATTGTCACACTCAATGTCTCTTGTAGGCTGTCTCAGATGTGGGAGTCCACATTTTCGGATATGCTTCAGGTAATTCCACGAGTTGATATCAAGATCAACAATGAAAAAGTTAATTACAACCATTTTCACGATGTCTTACCTGTAGATGAAGAACTCTAATTACCCTTTTCTAGCTAATCAAAATAACTAGCTGTTCACGAAGAATTTAACCCAAACTACTACCACATCTTTGATGTGTAAGGGATCTCTGATCAAATATTGGGAACTGCTGGTTTTTAATTACTGCTTTTCAAGTCCCATTCATTTGCTTCCACAATGGCATGGGTGAAAAAGAATTTGCGGTAAGTCCAATGGATGCCCAAAAAAATTAAACTGACTAAGGTGAGTAGAATCAGTCCAAAAACTCTACTGTAGGCGTGGCAATGCCACAAAAACTTCTTTAATTGGGATTTACCTAGTTTCCAGAGATAGACTACATTGATCGGCTGGGACTTATATATAATATTCATGTTCAAGAATGTTGGTGTGTTCTGCTGTGCGATCGCTAACAACGGGAGCTTTGCGTCTTTGCTTGGCATCTATAGGACAATCACCAATTTGAAACTACGGTAATTCCATAGATCTTGTAGTGTATCCATAGAGTATGTGACATAGCTGGCTTATCAAAGCCAGAGAAAAAATTGCTGTTTGGATACCAATTAACTGGAAGTTTAGCTGTCACCTACGATATGTAAGTTTTACTGAAACTCAATTGGTTCAAAAAACTCCAGTTTTGTTGCGAAGAGCTTTTAGGCTTTCAGCTTGTTGTAATACTCCTTCTGTAATGCGATCACACGCTAACTCACACAACTTAAAAGTCACTGGGTCAGCAATCTCGTAATAGGCGCTAGTCCCTTTCGGCTGATGAGACAAAATCCCCCCTTGAGTTAATACTGTCAGATGCTTACATAGATTTGCTTGCCCCAAACCAGTGGCCTCTGCAATCTCCATCACATTCATCGAACCTGACTTCAGACAGGTCAGAATCTGTAGCCGACTCCCCTCTGATAGCACCTTAAAATAGTCAGCAACTGCCGCGAGAATAGCAGGATCAATCTTGGATAGCTTCGTTTTTAGCATGGGGAAACTCAATCTTTAGCACAATAATTGCTTAATAACTACTTGGCATTATAACTAGCTGTCAATTAACAACGGCGAACAAAACTTATTACTTCTTAAAACTAATGTCAGGTTTACGCTGGTTATGTAGAGTGCTATTAAGTATGAAAACAGCACAATCACTAATATCAACATTACCAGAATGAGAATTTATTGACAATAACTTGCCAGGATACAAACTTGCTCCAAAAACAGTAAATTATGCAGGAATAGAACAAAGATGGTTAGTAGTGCAAAGTCAAGAGACAAGAGAATCAGACCTGCGTAATCTCTTGAAAGGGGATTTACTTTTCTTAAAGACCCATTATTGTTTGCAGATACTATTCTCGGCTATTAGTAGATTTCTTAATTCATTAAGAAATTATAGTTTTTCAGAAAAATTTACATTTCAAGCTAAAAGATATCCCTTACGCTATGTTTTTGATTTTCTTCTGTCAACTCCTTATCTCTGGGTTCAGTTATCAGAGTTAGAGTGGATCGAGATTATGAACTCTATAAATCCCAGACTAGATCCCCTTAAATTGAGCCTGGACAGTGGATAGCCCAATCCTGATGTCAGAGGAGCGGATCAAACAAGTATAGATTTAATCAGTGTTTGAAAACAGAAATTATGTGTATTTTGTTAATTTTTTCAGCCCTATTTAAAAAATCTACAAAACTTGCAAATTTAGCTCATTAAATTCTGGACATACAACTAAATTCTCACCAGCAACAATCTCCACTTTGTGATAAATCTGTCGATTAATTCCCACACTAAAACAGTTTTATTTTCTGGATCAATAATCCAATATTAAGGAATACCCAATCTTGATATTGTCAACGCTTGGCTATAAAATCCCTATCTCTTTGTAATTCACCAGGGCTAACCAGTTCAACCACTAACAAAGGTGGTAACATGGATAATCTGATAGTATTACGTTTAGATAATTGTTGAATATGTTCTTCTCGAAGAATAGTTAAATCAGGATCATGGTTTCTCGGTTCTCCTCTCACTTCCGACTCTATACCATGTCCCCGTACTCTATCAATTCCTATTAATAATGCAAACATGAGTAAAATGCAATTGGTAATTCGTACGTTAATCCCTGATGACGGTGGCATTCCTATTAACTCTCCATTAAATAATTCATATAATTTATCTGAGCCATTGTCATAAGCTAAATATTCTTCAAAACTTTGAAAACGTGGCTTAACTTCTAACATGATAATTCCTCCATTATTCAGTTGTAACATTCATGAACAATAAATTCTGAATATGCAGGTAAAGCTCAAATTTGGGGATAGAGAAGATGCTATGAATCTGGATAATTAACAGGGCGAACGCATGTAAGTATAGTACATATATACTAAGGAATGAGAAAGGTAGGGAGGGCTGATGATATAGAGGTTGACCAATGAGGCTCTGATGGTAAAGTCATTGTAAAAGTAGAAGAAGAAAGTCCCAAAAAGTGTGAAGCTCAAGCCCACAATCACGATTACTGACCACGTTGCACAGATGGAAGATCCAAGAGTAGAGGGGAGGAAACGACACAAGTTAATTGACATTCTTACCATTGGAATTTGTGCAGTAATTTGTGGAGCAGATAGTTGGGTGGCAATTGAACTCTATGGCTGCACAAAATATGAGTGGTTAAAAACCTTTTTAGAACTAGGAAATGGGCTCCGGTCCCAGGACACATTTGGAAGGGTATTTGCACAATTAAATCCGCAAAAATTTCAAAATTGTTTCTTGAACTGGATGAAATCAGTACATAAGATAAGGGATGGTGAAGTTGTGGCAATTGACGGGAAAACTTTATGTAGTTCTCATGGTAAAAATAGTGACTAGAGTGCAATCCAAATGGTAAGTGCATGGGCAACTACAAATAAATTAGTGTTGGGACAGGTGAAGGTGCATGAGAAATCAAATGAAATTACAGCAATTCCCGAATTATTAAAGGTTTTAGAATTAGCTGGATGTATTGTCAGGATTGATGCCATCGGGTGTCACAAAGACATAGTAAAGTTAATTACGCAAGAAAATGCAGATTATGTAATTACTTTAAAAAAGAACCAAGGTAATCTGTATGAGTCAGTAGAACAGCTATTTAAGTCAGGGATAAGTACAGGTTTTCAAGAGCTTCAACATAGCACATATAAACCCGAAGAAACAGGGCATGGTCTTCATGAAATCCGCAACTTTGGGTTTCAGCTTGATCCTGATTCAGTTTGGTCAAATCTAAAAAGTGTTGGGATGGTAGAATCTATCGGACAAGTGGATGATAAAACAACAGTAGAGACTCGTTATTTTATTAGTAGTCTTGACTCAAATGGAGAACAATTGGCTAATTCTGTCCGCAGCCATTGGGCAATAGAAAATTCATTGCATTGGGTATTAGATGTAGCTTTAAAACAAGATGACTGCCGGATTAGGAAAGATAATGCTCCACAAAACTTTGCAGTAATGCGCCAGATAGCAGTCAATCTTTTGGGTAAAGAGAACCCCGTGAAGCGGGGGATAAAAAATAAACAGTTTTTGGCAGCAATGGATAATAACTCTTGAGAAAGAGTTTTAGCTTTAGCCTCAACTAACTTGTCAACAATTTACTTAATATTTTCTTCTGCTTATTTTTACAGATAAGTTTACTTATTTATGGATGAATAGTTAGCTCATTTATCCTTAGCTAAGAGTTATTCAATTAGAGATAAGCTAATTCATCGCTTAATAAAAAAGTGATTGATTTTGTTTATATATCCATCAAGCTTTGCACTTAATATAGATGATTTTAAAGTCCTCATTAGTTTTTATTAGGAAATAAGGTGCGTTTCCCCTGGGATGATTAATAATCAATTATTTTGACTCACATTCCCGTTTTGTAATAAAATTCCGATAATGAAACATTGCTTCTAACTGCACTTGTAACAACCAACCGCTGACAAATTCCACCCCATCACCACCTGGCATAGAATAAGAAATATGATCAGTTAATTTCGTCTTTCCATTTTGATCTGCAAACTCATGACAATGTACCCAAGACTCAAAAGGCCCAGATATTTGTTCATCAGTAAACAGACGATATTTTTTATAATCAGTATGACGTGCTAAGCAAGTCAAAGGTAATAGTCCAAGGAACAACCTAAACTCAGTTATTGGACCTTCATCCAGTCCCCCTTCCCGACGCAGAACTTGTACAGGTTTCCAAGCTGGGGTAAGTAGTTGTAAAACATCATGTCTTTCATGGAATTTCCAAACTACTTCAACAGGTGCATTAATAATGGAAGAATAAGTAAAGTGCAGCATGAAAAAGAACCTAAACTTTAACCTTCATATTCACTATCTATTTCAATATCTAGCCTATCTTCATCAATCGTGACATACAAAGTATTAGGAAGACAGCAAACTTGACAATCTTCTATAGCAATCCTAAATGAATCATGAGAAAATACTGTTACTGCATTTGTAACTTATAAAGCTAGAATTTAAAACTATGAATTACCGTTAATATATCACTTCAGCAAAAAAACATAAATTTATTTAGTATTTATGTTATGTTTAATGAATTAAGTATTTTCTCACCAATGATTCCGGATTGCTATATATAATTGTATAATTGTGGTGCATTCCTACACTAAAATCAATAAAAGTCAAATTTTCTTCACTACAATAAGCACAATAAAACTCAGATGTATTTTGCATTCTTTAACTCTGGGAACTTCTTTATTATTTCACTTGTGAATCAGATCGAAAATGACTCATTGCTTCAGCCAAATGCTTTATTAGCGTAGACTGAGGTAAGGGACCTTGCAAGTGGTTCCAAGGTAAAATTTGCTCAGTTGACCAATTACTATAAACGTAATAATCTAAGTCGGGAATTTTTCCCTTTAATTCCTTGAAAGCGCGTTTGTAACTGCCCAATGAGTCACCAAAATCACGAGTTAGTTCTAACAGATAGGAAAGCCTGCGATCACCTCTCGATAACAAAGCCTGTATAATAGACCAATTATAACTTTCAGGACGAAAATCTATACCTTGGGGTTTTAGCTGTTTCTGTAAAAACTGTAACCGCTTCTCAGATTGTTTATTCACCGCAAACCACTGAAACGGTGTGTGGGACTTTGGAACAAAAGTGCTGCATCCCAGAGTTAACCGCAAACCAGGAGCAGCTTTTTTAACAGCCTTCATCACTGCTACCGTTGCATCTAAATCTTCCGTTTCTTCTCCAGGAATGCCCACCATTCCGTATAATTTCAAACTCGATAAACCACCAGCTTTCGCGTTCACCGCAGCTTGGATAATTTCATCGTTATATAATTTTTTATTGATGATTTGGCGTAATTTGTCTGAACCACTTTCTATCGCAATGGTAAGCGATCGCGTATCCCGTTTCGCCAAAGTTGTAGCTAACTTTTCCGTTACCGTATTCGTTCTAACAGAAGCAACACTCAACCGCACATCATCATGTTTTGGTTGACTAATATAATCTAGTAACTCTGGAAATTCAGGATGTTGAGTTACCGAAGCACCCAATAAACCCAGACGGTTAGTAACCTTTAAACCTTGTTGAATAGCGGGAATTAAAGAATTTTCTAAATTCGCAGTTCTAAACGGTAAAGTTAAATAACTTGCTAAACAGAAGCGGCACATTTCAGGACAACTCCGCACCACTTCCACCATGAAAATATTTTCCCAGGCAGCTTTTTCTGTCACCGCAGTCGAAACAGAAAGAGTGTTTCCCCGGTAAGTTTGCTTTTGAATAACTGCGGGAACTTCTGAATAAATTGGATTAATTGCTAATATTTCACCATCCGAACTAGAATATTTAATATAATATAAACTCGGAATATAAATGCCTGGAACTTGTACTATTTTTTTTAATTGAGCTTCTTTATCAGCATTTCTAACTTCTTTATAAGCATCAATAAAATCACCCAGCAGATTTTCTCCATCGCCCAATAAAATCACATCAAAAAAATCAGCAAAAGGTTCAGGATTAGCAGTTAGAACAGGACCGCCACCAAAAACTAGAGGATGATTTGCAGTGCGAGAACTGGCACGAAGAGGAATTTGTAAATATTCCAAAAGATTGAAAATATTCACATAATCTAATTCCCAAGACATGGAAAAACCAAGTATTTCCGGTTGTCTAGGAAGTTGTTCATGAATATCAGTAAATAAGCGACTCACCTGCAAATCATCACGCATCGCCAAAGTCGCCCATACCACCTGATAGCCAAGACTGGTTATTCCCACCGTGTACTCATTGGGGAAAGCAAAAATCACAGGAATAGCATCAGTTTGGGGAGTAGCGGGTGTAAATAAAAGGCGTTCAGAATTAAATACAGATGATGTCACAGGTTTATCTAATGCGTTATTTATATTTCATCCTAAACCAGATAATCATAAAATTGTGGTAAGGATTGAGAATAGCTCTTTACCCGTACACAGCCAATTTACTCATTGGTGATCGCCATAGTATCCTGTGCTGGAGCGATCGTACTATAGGTGAAACAGCTACATCAAACTATTCTGCTGGCTAGAGATATGTATTATGCTCTTCCCTATTGCCTATTGCCTATTGCCTATTGCCTATTGCCTATTGCCTATTGCCTATTGCCTATTGCCCTTCAGGTTCTCCAGTCGCACCCTGGGCGAAGGCGAAGCGCCTACATGGGGGAAACCACGCCACTGGGTTTATGCCGGGAAACCCGTCCACCGCAGTAGCTCCCCAAGACCGCTCTGGTTAACCTCTTGCCTTGTCATAACGATGATTTTTAAAACCCACTTACTTACAGTGATTAAATATCCCTTCAGCGGTAGATGTTACTTTTTCTTCAAGCCTTTATACTGATTTGAGAAACCTTATAACTAGGAGAAAATTGTTTATGGGTTGGCTAAAAAGACTGTTTGGATTAGAAAAACTGGAAAATGCACAAGTAAATCCAACTCCCCAAATATCTCAGTCTACAACTACAGCTACGGAAAAGATTCCACCAGAACGTCTAGGACTGAACGGAGAATATGACCAAAGTGGTTTAGCTAAGCGCGTAACATTGGCTTTTGATGAAGATCCTCAACTTGATGATTTCAATACCCTCTGGGTTGCTCAGACAGGAAGTACTGTGGTGCTAAAAGGCAAAGTTCCCAGTCAGAATATTCTCAATAAGATGATATCTGTCGCTAATTCTGTAAATGGCGCTACATATGTGGACACGACTCAAGTCACTATTGGCTAGTGCAGTTTGTAATTCGTAATTCGTAATTTGTAATTCAAAAAATTGCTCCTGTTCCCTGTTTCCTGTCACTTATTTCTCTGAATCCAATCTAAAATTGCTTTGTTCACCTGTTCTGGGGATTCATCATGGGGACAGTGACCCACATCTTCGAGATACAGCAGTTCTAGTTTGTCGTTATAGCGAGCAAATTCACTGGCTAGAATTGGAGGAACAAATCGATCTTTTTGTCCCCAAATTAATAGCATCGGAATTGTTAAGTTTGGCAATATTTTCTTGACGCTGGGACTAAAATCTATACCGATTGAGGCTTTGAAGAGGGCAATAAAAGCGCGAGTAGAGCCTCTATCTTGAGGTGGCCCTGCTAAAATTTCTATGAGTTCATCTGTAATAGCTTCTTGACTAGTATAAGCAAGACTAGCCCACCGTCTTATTAAACCTGGACGCTTTAAAAATATAAAAAGAGCTTTGAGTAATAAAGGAGAAGCAATAATACTTTTAATTCCTCTAACTAGTGGGTGTAGAAATGTAGGCAGGGCTTCTTGTTCTAAAGTGGGATCTGGTAAACTCATCATTACTATCCCCTGCACCATATCAGGATGGACAGCAGCAGCCACTAAAGCGATTAGTGAGCCGATAGAATTACCTACTAATATGACCGGTTGGCGGATAAATGTTTGCCAAAATTCGTAAACCTGTTCTACCCACAGTTCAACCCTGTAATTAACTGGTGCTTTTTCGGAAGCGCCGAAACCTAGCATATCTAAAGCGTAAACTGTGTGATGTTCAGCCAAAACCTCTAAATTATGTCGCCAATGACCAATGGAAGCACCAAAACCATGTAGCAAGATTAAAGGTGTTGTGTTTGGCTGGTTTTGACTAGGAATGATAAAATCCTTATCTGATAAGTTTTTTTTCTTGTCCTCAATTTTCTGTGGCTGTGGGAATATTCGCTGAACTGAACTACATTGAGAGCGAATGTAGGTATAACGGATTTGCCAACCTCGCCAAACCCAGTCTCTTTGATTCCCAACCCGCTGCTGCCAATTTACTGCAGTGTTCATGCATCCCTCCACGTCGTAATTTGTAATTATTGATTTTCTCCCCTACACCCTTGTTTAGATTTATTTTTTTTTTTTTAAAGTCAAGATATGAATGAGTCATTGTAATAATAATTAACGTTAGCTAAGTTTGTGTAATTTAGATTAACTATTGTAGGGAAATCTGATCAAAGTGAGTAGAATCAAAAATTCAAATAGACTAACCAAATATTGTATGGATTAGTTACCCTAAAGATATCGACTCATTTTTAAGTTTTGAGTCATTTCCGTATTTTGCCTCTATGGGCATAGAAAATAAAACCAAGTAAACTAAGATCAAGCCAAATCCTTAACTAAAGAGCTCCTAAAAATCATAATGCCTGTGATTGAGAAAAAAAGAACTCGCGATCTGCCCCAAATTAACGAACGCATTCGCTTCCCGAAAATTCGGGTCATTGATACTGATGGTGCCCAACTGGGTATTATGCCACCACAGGAAGCACTACAACTAGCGGAAGAAAAAGAGCTAGACTTGGTGCTACTCAGTGACAAGGCTGACCCGCCTGTATGTCGAATCATGGACTATGGGAAATATAAGTTTGAGCAGGAGAAAAAGGCGCGGGAAGCCCGGAAGAAGCAGCACACGGCTGATGTGAAGGAAGTGAAGATGCGCTACAAGATAGAAGAACATGACTATAATGTGCGCGTCAAACAAGCAGAACGCTTCCTCAAAGATGGTGATAAAGTCAAAGCTACCGTGATGTTCCGGGGTCGAGAAATCCAACACAGTGACTTAGCTGAGGAGTTGCTTAAACGTATGGCTTCTGATTTAGAACCTTTTGGTGAGGTGCAGCAAGCGCCAAAGAAAGAAGGCCGAAATATGATGATGCTGATTTCACCTAAGAGGTAAGAAGCTAAAGGGTTAAGGGTTGAGGTTTTAGGGTTTAGGGAATAGGAGAAATTTGTGAAGAATAATCAGTTCCCAGTCCCCAATCCCCAGTCCCCAATCACCATTCCCTGACTGTGAATTTATTTCAAGATGATAGTCCTGACACCTGAGTGGGAAAGATAATACTCAGTTGTTCAGGACTTTTGCCATTCAGTAACTGTTATCCTAATTACTTAGCTGTTGTGCTGTGATTAACTGTTTCACACCTCAGAAATTAAAATTACATGGAATTGAAAAATCACTGGTTGACTCCCAATAGAGGCGCTTTGGCACAAATGCTTAAGTGGGTGAATCTCCGACCAGAGGAGTTAGAACGCACTTGGACGATGTTTGCCTTCTACACGATTGTATCTGTGGGATTGCGATGGGCAGAGGATAGCACTCTAGCTCTGTTTTTGGATCAATATGGTGCGGAAAAACTACCTTGGATTTATATTGCCAGTGCGGTGACAGGTGCTGGACTGGTAGTTTTATATTCTTGGTTACAAAAGGTTTTTCCCTTACGTGCAGTGATTGTGGCGATCACACCGGGCATGGTGGTGCCATTATTTCTGTTAGTGTTTTTGTATGGAGGGATAAATATTCCCTACCTAGCAGTAATTATCATCTTTCTGCTCAGGTTATGGGTA